>JAADCO010000147.1 GCA_013154385.1 Thermodesulfobacteriota bacterium | reverse complement strand
TAAACTTCTTGGAACTACTGGCCCTTCTCGATCAACGGTTCCTTCTCTGGATAAACCACTTTCGGCATCCCTGGTTAGACCGACTCATGCCCCTGGTAAGCGACGAACGGTACATCTACGCCTTCTTCGGCCTCTTCGCCCTGCTTCTCATCAAAGAACGACCGGTCCGGGGGCTCCTCATCTCCGTCGGCGCCTTGGGGTTGGTCATGTGCAGTGATTTTCTCTGTGCCCGTGTCCTCAAACCATACTTCGCGCGGCCGAGGCCCTACTACACCGTGGCCGATATTTACGTCTACAAGGACCACAAGTTTCAGTACCTCACCAAGCCCATCATAGCCAAAGAAAAGAGGTTTTCCCTCCCTTCCTGCCACGCCACAAACGTCTCCTGCGCCGCCATGGTCTTTTCACGAGCCCTACCGGCCCTTTCTCCCCTCTTTTGGGCCGCTACCCTCCTCGTAGGCTATTCCCGCCTCTATTTAGGGGTGCATTATCCCTTTGACGTGTTCCTCGGTTTTCTGCTAGGAAGCTTCATCGGACTTATAGGAAGCTTCTTCATCATTCGAAAATGAAAAATTTTCTCTCTTCGCTTTTTTCCCCGGCAGGGCTTTTCTTGGTCACCTTGCTGGCCGCAAGGTTGATGTTTACCCAACAGATCGGCCTCGAACTCTCCCCTGACGAGGCCTACTACTGGGATTGGTCCCGCCATCTGGCCTGGGGCTACTTCAGCAAGCCCCCCATGGTGGCCTGGCTCATCCATCTGTTCACCAAATATCTGGGCACCAGTGAATACAGCGTGCGGGTGCCCGCGGTCCTCTGCGGCACGTTCTATCTGGCCTTCATCTACTATCTCGGTCAGCGGCTCTTCGACCGGAAGGTTGGTCTCTGGGCGGCCTTTGCCGCGGCGGCGAGCCCCCTTGCCTCCATCTACAGCTTCGTCATGACCATTGACCCGCCGCTCATCTTCTTTTGGGCCTGGGCTCTGTGTCTGGGATGGCAAGCCGCAGAAACTCGCCGTCTCAAGGACTTCTTCTTCCTGGGCCTCATCTTTGGTCTCGGTCTCCTCAGCAAACAGACGATGATCGCCTTCGGGGCCATGTATTTCCTCTGGCTCTATCTGGACCCGCAGAAAAGGGCCCTCCTGAGGCATCCCGGGCCCTATCTGGCCCTGATCGTGGCCGGCCTCCTCATCGCGCCCAACCTGTGGTGGAACGTGAAGCACGGCTGGATCACCTTCAAACACACGAGCCATCATTTCTCGCAACAGGGCTTCTTTTTCAGCGGACCGCTCCTCTTCCTCCTGGAACAGGCCGGTGTGGTCACGCCCATCACCTTTTTCCTGATGATTTTCGTGTTTTTCACCTTCCTCAAAAGCAAAAAGCTCCAGCAGAATAGCTCCCTCTTCTACCTGTTCACCCTCTCCGCCGTACCGCTTGCCCTGGTGTTTCCTCTCTCTTTTCTGCGCCGGATCAACGCCAACTGGCCTTTTCCGTTCTACGCTGCCGGCTACATCCTGTTAGCCGCTTTGATCCTGCGCGGTAAGTGGCCCCCAAAACGAGGCGCCTTGTTGAGGCGGCTCTTCTTCCTCGGCGTGCTGCTGGGTATGTTCGTGGCCATCTTGGTCTATCAGCTTCCGCGCAAGCCTTCCGACTTCCCGCCCAAAGTGCAGCGCCTGTTGTACAAGTTCTACGGCTGGAAAGACCTGGCCCGGGAAACGGCCAAGTACCTGGAAGACGATCTGTTCGTGGTCACCAGTAAACGGTACTACGCTTCGGAATTGGCCTTCTATCTCCCCGGACGACCCAGGACGTACACGTTCTGGCAGGGGGAGATCAGAAGTCAGTATGATCTTTGGGACGGCCTGCCTCAGATGCTCTCCCGCGACGCCCTGGTGGTCTTGAAGAGCAAAGCGGAGAGCGAGCGTTTTTCCGTCTGCTTCGAAAAACTGGAATTTCTGGAGGAATGGAAACGAGATATTTTCGGCAAAAAACGGCGCGTGCTCATCTATCGCGGCTATCGCCTGAGAGAATGCCCTTATCTGGGAGGGAACAACTGATCTATTCCAGCGCTTCCCGAAGGTGCCTCAATTTTCTCTTGAGGAACCAAAACTTTAGGCGCTGCCGCCAAGAGCGATTGCCCTTCTTCAAACAGCCCAGGTGTGCACGATGGAGATAGAGGTCCACCTGGAAGTAATAAGGGACCGGTTTTAGCCCCGGACGCCTCAAGATGATGCGCACCGCTTCCATCGCCGCCAGAGCCGTGCACAAGTAACACGTGATGACCGAGGCCGGACCACGGCGCGCAGCAAGATCAATGCTCGCCAGGTCGAGATACTTGAGGAACCACGGCTTGGGCGCCAAACCCAGGGTGAAGAGCAACAACTGATCGAAGCGGGGGGTCTCTTCCGTGATGTTGAAGTATTCCTCGAAATCCGGACTCTTCTCCGGATGAAAGACCAAAATGGAAGCGTTGAACCCCAGCGGAGCGGCGGTGATGACGGGGATGTTGCGCCTGTAGGCTTCCTTGTATACCAGCCGGCGCGCCTCCAGCGCAAAAAATTCGATTCCGTCAACGACTACGTCCACACCCTCCAGGAATTCCGCCACGTTGTCCTTGTTGATCCCTTCGGTGAAGACCCGCAGATCGAGATGAGGGTTTATGCGGCGGGCCTCCTCGGCCAGCACCTTTGCCTTGGGACGGCCGAGCTCATCGAAACGAGCATACTGGCGGCTGAGGTTGCGCAATTCGAAGTGGTCGAAGTCCGCCACGTTGAAGGCGCCGATCCCACTGCGCACGAGAGAGATGAGATGGGTCCCTCCCACGCCCCCCAACCCGGGAATGGCTACCCGCGCGCGCCGCAGGCGTTCGACCTCTTCGCGGGAATATAGCCCCAGTTGAGGGGAAACAAGCCCTTCGAAAAACTCCTCGCTGGTAAGCTGCACGTTTTCTCTGGCAAGCTCCATCACACCGCTCTTTTTATGGATTTTCCCACCTTTACCCGTTTCGGCACGGGCTTTCTTTCCTCTTTAATGAGCAACGTTTTTTCTTTTATCCACGAAAGTTTCCCCAGCGGGCAAGCCGAAAATTGGGCGGAAAAAGCCTCCAAACAAAAAAAACCGGGCCCTGGCAGGCCCGGACAAGGAGGTAAGGACGGATGAGGGATGATGGACGGGAGGTTTAATCTCTTTTGTATTTCTTCCTCAAAAGGGTGGCGAAGACGAGGACCCCGCTGCCCACCAGGAGAATGGAAGCCGGCTCCGGCAACTGAGTCCGCACCCTTCCGTAATCATTTCCGCATTCCATCGTCCAATTGACGGTGATCTTGGTGGAGCCGAGAAGATCCAGCGGAATAGCGGCTTCGATGAAATAGCGCGCGAAATCATCCTGATAGGGATCGTCTTCGTAGACGAAATCTATCGTGGCGATCAAAGTTCCCTCTTCCATGCGGAAGGGATTGGATTCTCGATGCTCCTCAAAGTACACGTCGGCCCAGGAACGGACCTCGTAGAAGCCTCCCACCGTGACCGGGCGAGAATTGTCTCCATCCACGTAGTTGGAGAGCACCAGGGCGTAATCCCAAACCCCGTCGCTACCCACATCGAAGGCGATATCTCCGGCATCCCAGGGATTGCGCCCTTCCCTGGGAAAACCCGTGGAAATGGCCAGATAAAGATAGTCTTCGTCCAGGGTGAGCAAGATGGCCTCCACGTCGTAGTTCTGGCCGCCGTAACCCGGCCCCACGAAACCATCGTCTCCAACCCAGTCTTCCTGAAAGACGTAGACCCCGGCTATTCCCGGATCCCAGTTGTTGTCGTTTTCCTCGAAACTGCGCGTATCAAGCCCCCAATCGGACAAGTCCCCGTCAAGGGTGATACTCAAGGCCCTTGCCGAAGAAACCAAAAGCAACAGCAAGAGCCCCGCCCAAAAGATTTCCCGTTTCATAAGAGCCCCTCCCGCACGCGAATTTGTTTTCTTTAGTTGCAACGGGCATGCCAAACGGCAAAAAGCCGTCTATCCCTTGGGGCTCAAGACAAGCGGGCTTCAAGACCCGTTCTTCGGGTGGGAAAAATTTTTCTCTTGAAGGGAAATTTTTTGCAATCGGTGGGGACTTCGTTTCTCAATCCCAGAAGAGCTTGAGGCGCACCTTCTTGAATTCCTTTAGGGTGCGCAGGGGGAGAAAGGATTGGGGCTTGTGGCGCGCCGCAAGTTCCTTCACGTAATCCAGGGCCTCTTCTTCGTTTCGGGCGTGGATCATGGTGTAGAGATTGTAAGGCCAGTCCGGATAAGTCTGACGTTCGTAACAGTGGGTAATTTTTTTCTCTCGCGCCAGGCTACAGCCTATTTCTTCCAGGCGATCCGCGGGGACCTGCCAGGCCACCATCACGTTTCCGCGGAACCCGGCCTTGACGTGACGCACCAGGCCCGCAAAGCGCCTGATGAAGCCGTCTTTCAAGCCCTCTTTGAGCCACGCGATAATTTCCTGCCCGGACATGCCGAGGGGTTCACCCCAACGGTCGAAGGGCCGGGGTATCCGGGGGAGATCCTCCTGGGTGATGCGCACCAACGAAATGGTGCGAGAATCAAGGGGCGGCTTCTTGATGCTCTCCCCGCGGGGGCCGACCACGGATTCGTCTTCGTTTTCCGAAAGCGTGAGCACCAGGGAGATCCGAAAGACCCGTTTTATGGGGAGAAGGAGATAGTTCTCGGCGCGGGCCTCGGACATGAGGCGGGAAACCCTTTCCTCAAGCTCTTCTTGCGGTGGGACGGCAATGGTGAACCAAAGGTTGAAGCGATGGTCCCGCAGATAATTGTGGCTGACACCGGGATAGGCGTTGATGACGCGCGCGGCTTCCTCCACCCGGGCCGGAGGCACCGCCGCCGCCACCAGAGTGGTCCGGTATCCCAGGGCCTGAGGATGAAAAATGGCGCTTATCTGGCGAAGGATGCCCTGCTCTTTGAGGGATTCGAGGAGTCCGAGGACCTCTTCTTCTTCGAGCCCCAGGCGCTCACCCAGCTCGGCATAGGGCCTTTCCTCCAGAGGGAATCTCCTCTGGACCTCCTCCAACAGAGCCTTTTCGATTTCCCGCACCTGTTTTACACTCCTCCGGTAAGTTCGGTCTTCCCATAATGCCCGGAGCCTGATCGAACGTAAAGATCAAAGAGGAAAAATGGCCTCCTTTGCCTTGGTCACCTTCGACTGCTACGGAACCCTCATTGATTGGGAGACGGGCATCCTCGAGGCCCTGAACCCTTTCCTGCAAAGGTTGCCGGAGCCGCCAACGCCTCTTGAAGTCCTCGCCCTCTATGCCGAGCTGGAAAGTCAGGCCGAGCGCCACTGGCGGCCTTACAAGGAGGTCCTCGTCAACGTCATGGTCAACCTGGCCCGCAGGCTCAATTTCACCCTTCACCCCGGTGAAGAAGAGGCCTTGGTTCGTTCCCTTCCCTCCTGGCCGCCTTTTCCCGAAACGAACGCCTGCCTTAAGATGCTCGAAGAGAGGAAGATGCCCTGGGCCATCATCTCCAACATAGATCAGGACCTCATTTCCGAGACCCTCAAGCACTTCTGCTGCCGCCCGGCCTTGGTGGTCACGGCCGAAGAGGCCCGGGCCTACAAGCCTCATCCGGCCATCTTCGAGTTGGCCCTGAAGAAGGCCTCCCTGCCTCCGGAAAGAATCCTCCACGTGGGGCAAAGCCTCTTCCACGACATCGCGCCGGCCAAAAGGCTCGGCTTCAAGACCTGCTGGGTGAAACGCCCGGACCGAGACCCCTACGGCGCCACGCCGAGAACCCAGGCCGACCCGGACTACGTCGTCCAAAGCCTCGTCGAGATCCCGGATCTACTCGAGGCATAGAGGGAGTTCGCGGAGAAAACGCACCCTTTCGCCATCGTAGGCAAACTGATGGATGCGTATCTCAAGCCCCTTGGCCAGGGCTTCGCGGAAAGTCTCGCCGAAGAGGGGATCGATGTTTTCCTCCGGGGCAAAGCATTCCGTTTCCGGCCGGAAGACCAGGACCCAGAGCAGGGTGCGAAAACCCTCTTCCCGCAGGTGAACGAGGCTCCGGAGATGCCTCGTCCCCCGAGAGGTGGGGGCGTCGGGAAAGAGGGCCTTCCGGCCTTCGGCAAGCGTGCAGCCTTTGGTCTCCACGTAGATCGGCGGGCCCACCTCCATCTCGAACAGATAATCCAGCCGACCGTCGAGGACTCTGGGCTCGGGCCGAAAGGAAACGAGGCCGGGGAAGACCTCCGGCCCTTTCTCCGAGAGGAGCCTTTGCGTGAGAGGACGATGCGAGCCCGAATGGACCAGGACCCAGTGGCCCGCAGCCTGACCCGCCAGTAGATCCCAGGCCGTGCGGCGGTCCCGTCGCGCGGCCTTCCTCAGCAAGACCTTCGTCCCCGGGCGCAATATCTGGGGGAGGCGCCCTGGATCGTGCACGTGGGCCTCAACCACCCGCCCGGAGACATCCACCAGGGCCAGAAAGCGATTGGGCCGCTCGAGGAAGACGCCTTCAGTGTCGGCAGGAAGGGCGAAGCTCCAATCTTTCAAGGATGAAGCGCTCAAAGTCCTCTCCCGGAGCGGGGTCTAGCGGGAAAACGTAGCACGGGGCGAGTTCGGCGGCAAAGGAACCGAGCTTGACGGCGTCTTTCTCCGTGGTCACCAGGGGGCACTTCCATTTCCGCTGCAGGGCTCGCAGTCGTTCCACATCCCGCGGGCCATAGCGGTGATGGTCGGGGAAGGAGAGGCGCTCCACCACGACCAGCCCCTCGCCTTCGAGGGCCTGGAAGAAACTCTCCCCCTGGGCCAACCCGCAGAAGGCGATCACTTCCCTCTGGCGGAGGGAGACACGGGAAACTTTGTGGCCCGGCTCGTTCAGCAAGTAAGGGTCGCCGAAGACGTAGGGCACGCGAAAAACGGGAAGATCAAAGCGTTTCAGGAAACCGAAGAGAGAGAGGTTCTCCACCAAGAGATTGGTCTTCGTGATGACGAAAGCCGAGGCCTCGGTGAGAACGGAGACCGGCTCCCGGAGGCGTCCGGCGGGAAAGATGCGTTCCCGCAAGGGATCGCTCGCCGCGGAAAAAAGCACCAGGTCCAGGTCCCTTTCGAGACGCAGATGCTGAAACCCGTCGTCGAGAAGGAGGACCTCGGCCTCACATTCCTTCTGCGCCCAGAAAGCCCCGGCCACCCGGTCGCGGGCCAACATCACCGGGACCCCGGCGCGCTGGGCCAAAAGATAGGCCTCGTCTCCTATTTCCGCGGCGGAGAAGAGGGGCCTTTCACCGAGCCCGACGAGAACCGGCCCGCGCAGGCGGCCCCCGTATCCCCGGGTGAGAATGGCCACCTTGGCGTATTTGGAAAGAAAGCGGGCCAGCCAGATAACGAGCGGGGTCTTACCCTCACCACCCAGGGTGAGGTTTCCGACACTCAACACCTTGGCCCGCGGGCGATAGGAGGGGAAAAAACCCGCGCGATAGGCAGCCCTCCTGGCGAGCATCAGGCGGCCCCAGACCCAACCCAACGGGGCCAAGGCCGGAGAGATGCGCCGCCAAAAGGTCTCCAGACTCATGCCGCTTGAGAAAGTTCAAAAGGCGCTTCCACCCGGAAGCCATCCTTTTCGGCAACCACCAGGATCGGTGTGGCGTTGGGCACGGGAATGCTTCGATACGCGGA
>JAADCO010000039.1 GCA_013154385.1 Thermodesulfobacteriota bacterium | reverse complement strand
TCCCGGAAGAAATAGGTCTCGTTGGTGGTCATGGCCTCGATGATTTCGTCCCGAAGCGCAGGGGTGAGTTTCCTCTTGGCCACTTCGTAGAGCTCGTCTACCCCTCGGTATCCGAGAGCGCGGGCGAGCTCTCGCAGGCGGCTCTCCAGGAGATAAGTCTTCTCCTGTTTGAGGGTGATTCCGCTATATTTCTGCACTAAGTCCGCAAAAAACCGATACACCTCTGGTCTCATGCCGCAATCCGTTGACGAAATAGTTTTTGCAAGAAATTGGCGATCTCCCCCAGGGGGAGGACGTAATCAGCGATACCAGCTTCCACCACGGCCCGGGGCATGCCGTAGACCACCGAGGTGGCCTCGTCCTGGGCGATGATGAGGGCCCCGGCCTCTTTCATCTGTTTGGCGCCGGCCAAACCGTCGTGACCCATTCCCGTCATGATGACGCCCACACTTCTTGCTCCGTAGACCTTGGCCACGGAGCGAAAAAGCACGTCCACCGCCGGCCGACAGCTGTTCTCCGGCGGCCCCTTGTGGAGATGGATGACCTTGGTCCCGTTGGTGATCCTCACCTCCATGTGCTTGTCCCCCGGGGCGATGAAGACCTTTCCCGGGGTGACCGGGACGCCCTGGTTGGCCTCGATGACCCTGAGCGCAGAGAGCTGATCGAGTCTCGCGGCGAGCTGGGCGGTGAAAATGGGCGGCATGTGCTGCACGATGAGAATGGGCACCGGGAAGTTTCCGGGAAGACGCGGGATGACCTCGGCCAGGGCCTTGGGGCCGCCGGTGGAGACCCCGATGGCCACGACCTCCCGCCGCGCGGTGGGAAAGAGACGCGTTGGTTGAGGCCGCGAGGGCGTCCTCGGCTTCCGGATCGGAGGCCGGGGGCGCGGGACCGCCGACTTGATCTTGGGCAGCAGTTCTTCCCTTATGCGCTTGAAGCTTTCGGTCAAGGATTGACTGGAAGGCTTGGTGACGAAATCAAAGGCCCCGAGAGAAAGGGCCTTGATGGTCTCCTTGGCTCCCTTCTGGGTCAGGGAGGAGAACATGATCACGCGCACCTGGGGATAGAGACGATGGATCTTCTCAAGGGCCGTAAGCCCGTCCATCACCGGCATCTCGATGTCCAGGGTGACTACGTCGGGCTTCAGGCGGGGGATCTTCTCGAGGGCTTCCTTGCCGTTTGAGGCCGTGCCCACCACTTCTATCTCCCGATCAGAGCGCAGCACCTCCGAGAGCAGCTTGCGAAAGACCGGGCTGTCATCCACCACGAGCACGCGGATCTTCTTCACAAGGATTCCTCCATCAGCCAGCGGATCTTGTTCTCCAACATCTCCTGGTCAAAGGGTTTCATCAGATATTCGTTGGCTCCGGCCATGATGGCGTCGATGACGCTCTTTTCCTGGTTCTCCGTGGTTACCATCATCACCTTGATGTCCTTCCACTTTTCGTTGGCGCGCATGGCCTTGAGGAATTCGTAACCGTTCATCACCGGCATGTGCCAATCGAGGAGGACGAGCTCCACGTCGGGATTCTCTTCGAGCACCTTGAGGGCTTCTTCCCCGTTGGTCGCCTCCACCACGGTGTGTCCCATCTGAGAGAGGTAACGACGCTGGATCTGCCTGATGGACTTGGAATCATCGACCACCAGTACCTTCATAAGGAGACTCCTGCGGTCCTAAAATTGTCCACATCCGCTTCCTATTCCTTCGGCAGAGGGCAGAAATCCCTTGAGGAAAGAGAAAAAGGGGCGGAAACGAGGCCTGAGGTATTAGGGCACGGATATCACGGAATCTTTCTGCGGGAGAGTGCGCCGGAGAAAGTTGAGGGCCAATTCCGCGGCCCGCCAGCAGGCCCCGGGTGGACCCAGGAGATGGGAGAGATCATTGAGGGCCCTTCTGGTCTCTGCGGCAATGTCCTTGTCGGTCAAGAAGGGTTTGAGGGCCTCGGCCAGGCGCGAGGGCTCGGCCTCGTCCTGAAGGAGCTCGGGGACGAGCCGGCGGCCGGCGAGGATGTTGACCAGGCTCACGTAGGGCACCTTGACCAGGTGTCTGGCCAGCCAAAAGGAGAACCTGGGCATCTTGTAGGCCACCACCATGGGCACCCCGACGATGGCGGCCTCCAGGGTCACCGTGCCCGAGGCCAGGAGCACGGCCTCGGCGTGCTGCATGACTTCGTACTGATAGCCCTTGACCACGCGGAGATCCGGCCCGTGGACGTGGAAGAGGTGCTCGGGAAGCCCCTCGGCCTGGACCACCACGGCCTGCAGTGAAGGGATCTCGCCCTTGAGCCGCTGGTAGGTCTCCACGAAGACGGGAAGGAGGGTCTCCACCTCCCGGCGCCTGCTGCCCGGAAAAAGGCCGATGAGGGGTTTTTCCGCGCGCAGGTCTATCAGCCGGAAGAAGGTCTCCCGGGAAAGGCAGGGTTTCACCACGTCCAGCAGGGGATGGCCGACGAAATGGGCCTCGATCCCGTGGCGCCGATAGAACTCGACCTCAAAGGGAAGGATCACCGCCAGGCAGTCAACCACGCGGCGGATGAGCTTCACCCGCCCCTCGCGCCAGGCCCAGACCTGGGGGGCGATGTAGTAGAAGATGGGCACCCCGTATCTTTTGGCAAAACGCGCAAGCCACAGGTTGAATTCCGGAAAGTCTATGAGCACGAGGAGATGCGGGGGCCTTTCTTTGATGACCTTGAGGAGACGCCGGAAGACCGAGAGCGTGGTCTTGAGTTCGCGAAACCCGGGAAGCCCCACCAGGGCCAAGTCCTCGGCGGGAAAGAGGCACTCAAGGCCTGCGGCTCGCAGTTTCGGGCCCCCGATGCCGGCGGCGTGAAGTCCCGGGGCAAGCTCCCGCAAGGCCCTCAGGAAGGAGGCCCCGTGGAGGTCTCCCGAAGATTCTCCGGTGACGATCAGGAAACGCAGTGACGCTTGAGATCCGGCAGACAAGACCCTTCCCGTGCTAAGAAATGCGCCATCTGGCGGTCTATTTCCTTCTTGATGCGAAAGGCAAGCTCAAGGGCCTCAAACCCCTCCTCCCCGCTCACCGGCGGCCTCTCGCCCTTGGCCACCGCGCGCACGAAGGAGATCAGCTCCTCGAGCAGGGGATCGGGGTTGGCGAAGGTTTCGGCCTCCGAAGGGGTCTCTGCGGCCAGGGACTCCCCGGCCTTGAGCTTCACCTTGACGAAGGTGTTTTCCAGGGTGTCCGCCGCCAGATACATCCCGGGCTGAAACACGCGAAAGGAGCGGCGGGGATGGAGCGCCAGGCGGCTGGCGGTGAGGTTGGCCACGGTGCCGTTTTCAAAGACGAGCCTCACGCTGGCCAGATCGGTTTTGTCCGTCATCACCGGGGCCCCGGTGGCCTGAAGCTCCGCTATCTTCTGCTTGGTGAGGGTGAGCACCAGGTCCAGGTCGTGGATCATGAGGTCGAGGATCACGTCCACGTCGAGACACCGGCGGGAGAACCGGCTGGTCCTTTCGGCCTCGATGAAGACGGGGTTTTCCGTCTCCGCGAGGAGCCGCTTGATGGCCGGATTGAACCTCTCGATGTGGCCCACCTGGAGGATGCGGTCGAGCTTCTTGGCAAGCTTGACCAGTTCCCTGGCCTCTTCCGGGGAGGCGGCAAGCGGTTTTTCCACGAAAACGTGGCAACCGGCTTCAAGGGCCTCTTTCGTCACCCGATAGTGGTGCACCGTGGGGACCACCACGGAAACCGCGTCTATTTCGGGAAGAACCTCTTTGAAATCCGTGACCGCGCGCACGCCGAGCTTTTTGGCCACCTCCTCGGCGCGTTCGGGAAGGACGTCCACCACGGCGACGAGTTCCGCTTCCGGTAGCAGCGCGAGCTTGGCTGCGTGAAACCGCCCCAGATGTCCGACGCCTATGACCGCGATGCGCACTTTATTCATGCGAGACCCCTACTACCACCATACCGGCCTCGTCTGCCAACGCCAAGGCCCGCTCCCGCTCGAAGAAGAGGGATTGGCCGGCTTCCAGGGCGAGGACCTTGGCCCCGGCCTTGATCATGGTCTCGATGGTCTTCGGGCCGGCTGAGGGGAGGTCGAAGCGGTCGTCCTGGCGGGGCTTCTTCACCTTGACCACCACGGTGTCCGGCAGGAGCTCACCGGCGCGCAGGATGGTGGCGTCCGTGCCCTCGAGCGCCTCCACGGCCACGACCATCCTCTCCTTCACCACCACGCACTGGCCGATGTCGAGTTCCCCCACGGCCTTGGCCATGGCGAAACCAAAACGGATGTCCTCCCATTGCTTGCGGTTGGGAGACTTCTGCGTGAGAACCCCGCGCGGGGTCAGGAGCTCCGGAAGATAGCTCGTGGGGGAGATGACCTTAATCCCCAGGCTTTCGATTTCTTCCGCCACCGCGCGCAGGAGCTCGTCGTCGTGGCGGGTGCGGAGCTTCTTCCAGAGGAGCACGGCCTTGAGGTCCGGCCTGGCCTGCCAGATGGCCTGCGGTTTGTTTATGGCCCCGGCAAAGGCCACCTCCTCCACCTTTTCCTTGCGGAGGATCTTGAGGAGGCGGCCGAGTTGCCCGAGACGGAGCTCGTAGTGGGCGTCGGCCAGCTCCTTCACCGCGTTTTCGCTCTGCCCCTTGAAGGTGATGACCACCAGCCGCTGCCCGCGGTCCTTGACCGCGCGGGCGAAGAGATAGGGATAAAGCCCCTTTCCAGCCACCAGAGCTACGGCCATCAGTCTTCCACCCGCATCCGTCTCACAAGCCCCCTCTTGGAAGGGGCCTCGAGAAAGGCCAGGAAGTTTTCGACCTCCGGAAGCAACGGCACTTCCTTTTTGATCCTCTCTATGGCCTCGGCGAGCGTTCCGTGATGCAGATAGATCTTAAGGGCCTTCGAGAGCGCGTTTATCGCCTCGCGGGAGACCCCGTGCCGGCGCAGGCCCACCAGGTTCAGGCCGTAGATGCCCGCCGGGATCCCGAAGACCCGCACGTAAGGGGGGACGTCCTTGCCCACGCCGGTCATCCCGGAAACGAAGGCCAGGTCTCCCAGGCGGCAGAACTGGTGCACCGTGGCCAGACCGCCGAGCACCACCGCCCGGCCCACCTTCACGTGACCAGCGAGCTGGGCCCCGTTGGTGAGGATGACCTCGTCGGCCAGCTCACAGTCGTGCCCCACGTGGGAATAGGCCATGAGATAACAGCGGTTGCCGATCTTCGTCACTCCTTTCTCGAGCGCGGTGCCCCGGTGAATGGAGACGTATTCCCGGATGACGTTTTCGTCGCCGATCTCAAGGGTCGTGGGTTCCCCGCGATAGGCCAGGTGTTGCGGTGCGCCTCCCAGCGTGGCCAGGGGGCCGATTTGGTTGCGGCGACCGATGACCACGCCCTCTTCGATGACCGTGTGGGCCTTGATCCGGCTCCCGGCCCCGATGCGCACGCGGGGGCCGATGACCACGAAGGGACCGATCTCTACCCCCACGTCTATCTCCGCGCTGGGATGGATGACGGCGCTCGGATGGATCATTTCACCGCCGCGATGATCTCGGCCTCCGCCGCGACCTTCTCTCCCAGCAGGACGCGTCCCTGGGTCTTCAGGATGCTGCGGCGGAACTGGTAACCCTCAAGCACCAGCCGGACCACGTCCCCGGGATAGACCGGAGCCCGGAACCGGGCCCGATCCACGCCGGCCAGGACGAAGAGCCGATCCCGGTATTCGGGAAAGAGTTTCTTCATGAAGATGATGCCCAACTGCGCCAGGGCCTCGACGAGGATCACCCCGGGAACCAGAGGCTCGTCGGGAAAGTGCCCCTGAAAGAAGGCCTCGTTCAGGGTGAAGGCCTTGATGGCCTCGATGCGCGGCGGGTCCGCGGAGAAAGAAACGACCCGGTCCACGAAGAGAAAGGGATAGCGATGCGGCAGGTATTCCTTTATCTGTCGGTGGTCAAGAACGATCTCGCTCATTTAGGGTTTCCTCCAGTCTGGCCACTTTCTCCTGCAACCTCCGGATTTCCTTGAGGAGTTCCGGAAGGCGCTCGTAGGCGGCCACACAGCGCCGCCAACGCTGGATCTCCATCGCCGGGGCCCCGGCGACCACGGCGCCCGGGGGCACGTCCCGCGCCACCCCGGCCTTGGCGGCGACCTGGGCCCCGTCTCCCACGGAGCGGTTGATCCCGGCCTGCCCTCCCACGAACACGAAGTCCCCGAGTTTCACGCTCCCGGTAAGCCCCGCCTGACCGGCGAGCACGCAGCCGCGGCCCAGGTCCACGTTGTGGGCCACCTGCACCAGGTTGTCGATCTTGGAACCGGCCCCGATGCGGGTCACGCCGAAGGTGGCCCGATCCACGCAGGTGTTGGCCCCGATCTCCACCTCCTCTTCGACCTGCACGTGTCCGAAGTGGGGGATCTTCAGATGGCGTCTTCCCTCCTGCGCGTAGCCGAACCCGTCGCTACCCACCACGGCACCGGCGTGAAGGATCACCCCCCGGGCAAGCTTCGTCCCGGGGTAGAGCACCACGTGCGGATAGAGGAGGCAGTCTTCGGCGACCTCACACCCCGCCCCCACGTAAACAAAGGGATGGAGCACGCTTCGGGCCCCGATCCTCGCGTTCCGCCCCACGTAGACAAAGGGATAGACCGAGGCTTCGGGGTGTATCTCGGCCCCTTCCTCCACGAAGGCCAGGGGGCTTATGCCGCGGGGATGCTCCGGGGATTCGTAGAACAGCCAGGCCAACCGCGAGAGAGCCGCCCGCACGTTCTCCGTGAGGAGGAGGCTCTTTCCGGAAAGTTCCTGGGCGAGGGATGGCGGGGCCAGGAGGGCCCGGGCCCGGGTCTCCTTGGCGGCGGCCAGGTGTCTTCTGGACTCCACGAAGGAAAGCTCTTCCTCCGTGGCCAAGGAGAGGGCGTTTACGCCCTTGACCTCGAGGTCTTCCCCCTGGAGAGTGGCCCCTATCAGGCGCGCTAGTTCGCTGAGCTTCTTGGCCAAATGATCCTCCTTCTCCTTGTCTCGCCCAAAGTTACCCGGAAAAGAGGTCCCTTCTCAAGAAAAGAATCAGACGAAAAGCACTTCCTCCGGGGCCTCAAGACGGATGATCCGCAGGGGGACCTTTTCAAGACCCCGGGCCTTCGGGGCGTATCTCTTGATGAGTCTTCCGGCCTCAAGGAGGCTTTCCTCGTCGTCGCGGAGGAGCAAGAGGCCCGTTGGCCCTGGAATTTGGCTGAGCTTGAGGATGACGTCTCTTTCTCCCACCAGGGAAAGGAGCCTCCGGTTTTCTGCCTCGTTGCGCCCGATGACCAGCCAGGCCCCGGTGGGAAGCTCGAAGTGGCGCCCGAAGACGAGAAGCTCCGCTTCCCTCGGGCTCACCCGGCCGTCTTTGAGCTGGAAGAAACGCCTTATCCGCGGCGCAAGGCTCGGATCCGTAAGGAGGCAACCGCCCGCAGGAGAGGGAATCTCCTTCAAACCGAACTCCTGGGCCAGCTTGAGCTGGACCTTGCGCCCCCGGCCGGAGACGTCAAGGAGGCGTTCCCTCTCAACCAGCCCGGCCTTTTCGTACTCGGTGGGAGGGAGCTTCTTGGCCGAAAGCGGCCGCAGGACGCGCCCCACCAGCCCGGCTTCCTTTTCGATGTGCCGCAGCGTGTTGCGCTGCTGGCTCATGGGCCTCTGGCCCACCACTTCTCCGGTGGCGATTATTTCGGCGCCCACTTCGTCGAGGAGTTTTTGGGCCTCTTTCAGCATGAGGATCTTGCAGTCAATGCAGGGGTTGAAGCCGCTTCCGTAGCCGTGGGCCGGATTGGCGAGCATCTTCAGGTACTCCGGGGTGATGTCCTTCACGAACCCCTCAAAGCCGTGTTCCCGGAGCTTTGCGGCGAACTCTTCCTCGCGCCCCTTCCAGGACCAGCCGAAGAAGGGGGTGATGAAGCGCACGGCCACCACGTCGAGCCCCTGGGCCGCGAGCAGCTTGCCCGCCAGGAGGCTGTCGAGACCTTCGGAAAACAGGAGGAGGACTCTTTTCTTCATCCGGCAAAAAGCGTTGAGGCAAGCTCGAGGGCCTCGGGTTTTCCGAGCATCCGGGCGAGCTCCCTCAACCGTTCCTCTCTGGTAGTCAGCCGGCGCACCCTGGTCTCGGCGCGCGCGGGTTCCTTTACTTTTTCTACGACAAAGTGCTGGTCCGCAAGGGCCGCGATCTGCGGGAGATGGGTGACGCAGATCACCTGCTGTCTTGAGGAAAGCTCCTTGAGGAGCCGGCCTACCTGATGGGCGGTCTCCCCGCCGATACCCGCGTCCACCTCGTCGAAGAGGAGAAGGGCCGTGTCTTTCTCCCTTGCCGCAACCTTGAGGGCCAGGAAGAAGCGGGAAAGCTCCCCTCCGGAGGCCACCTGGGAGAGCGGGCGCAGGGGGCTCTGCGGATTGGTGGCCACCAGGAACTCCACCCGGTCAAAGCCCCTTTCCCGGGGCTCCTCCCCGCGCTTGACCTCCACCTGAAACCTGGCCCCGGCCAGGGCCAACGAGGGGAGGAGCCGGGAGACGGTCTCCGAGAGTTCTTTCGCCCCGGAAAGACGCCTTTCGGTGAGCTTGCGCCCCAGCTCGAAGACCTGCGCGCGCGCTTTCTCGAGCTCCGCCTCGATCTCCGCCAGGCGTTCCTCCCCGCTTTCGAGGTCCTCGAGCTCCCGTTTCAATCTCTTCAGTTCCTGGACCACCTGGGTGAGGTCTTCCCCGTACTTGCGTTTGAGACGCCGCAATTGATGGAGGCGGTTTTCCACCTCCTCGAGGCGCCCCTCATCCTCGTGCAGGCGTGAGCCGTAGGAGGAAACCTCACCCGCCAGGTCTTCCAGTTCGTAGTAGAGGCCGTCCAAGCGTTCCCGCAGGGATTCGAAGGCCGGATCGAGCTCCTGGGCCCGCAGGAGGTCTTTTCGCGCCTGCGAAAGCGCGCCCACCGCCTGGGAAAGGTCGTTAGCCACGTTGCGGGAAAGCTCCTTGAGGCGCTCGAGATTCTTAAGCCTTTTCGCCTCGGCTTCGAGCTCTTCGTCCTCCCCCGGCCTGGGGTCCACTTCCTCGATCTCGCGAATCTGAAAGGCGAGGTAATCCCTTTCCTTGACCAGTTGCCTCAATCTTGCGGAAAACTCCCGGTGGGCCTCTTCGAGTTCCCGCAGGCGCCGGAACGCTTCCTGATAGCGGGAGAGGAGGTCTTCCAACTGACAGAAGGCGTCGAGAAAGGCCAGGCGCTCTTCGGCGCGGTCGAGCAGATGGTATTCGTGCTGGCCGACGAGGACGATGAGCCCCCGCGTGAGGTTGGCGAGCATCTGCGCGGTAACCGGAGAGCCGTTGAGATAGATGCGACTCCTCTCCGGGGTGATCACGCGCCGCACCACCACCTCTTCTGCCGGAGAAAAACCCAGGGAGGACAGGCGTTCCCTGAGGGGTGCGGCGTCGAAGACGGCTTCGATTACGGCCTCCTTGGCCCCGGCGCGGATGAGATGCCCCCCTCCCCTGGCCCCGAGAAGGAGCTTCAAGCTCTGGAGAAGGAGGCTCTTTCCGGCCCCGGTCTCTCCCGTGAGCACGATGAAACCCGGCTCGAAGAGGAGCCGCGCCTCCGGGATGAGCACAAAGTCTTTGAGCCGCAGCTCAAGGAGCATCTAGAGGTATTTTTCAGCCAGCAACTCGGCGATTTGGACGGCGTTGGTCGCGGCCCCCTTGCGCAGGTTGTCCGCCACCACCCAGAGATTGAGGCCGCAGTCAATGGATTCGTCCTCCCGGATGCGCCCCACGAAGACCTCGTCCCGTCCGGCGGCCTCGATCTGCAAGGGGTACTTCTTCTCCTCCGGGGCGTCTATCACCACGATCCCGGGAAAAGAAGAAAGAAGCTCCCGCGCCTTTTCCGCGGTGATCTTCTTCTCCGTCTCGATGTTCACCGCCTCTGCGTGTCCGTAGAAGACCGGCACCCTCACGGTGGTGGCCGTAACGCCGATGTCTTCGTCTTCCATGATCTTCTTGGTCTCGTTGACCATCTTCATCTCTTCCTTGGTGTAGCCGTTTTCCAGGAAGACGTCTATGTGCGGGAGGCAATTGAAGGCTATCTGATGGGGAAAGACCTTGGGTGCGGGCATCTCTTCGCCGGCACACCAGGCCTTCGTCTGGGCTATGAGCTCCTCGATGGCCTTCTGTCCGGCCCCGGAAACGGCCTGATAGGTGGAGACCACGATGCGCTTGATGCGGCTGTAGTCGTAGAGGGGTTTCAAGGCCACGACCATCTGGATGGTGGAGCAGTTGGGATTGGCGATGATGCCCTTTTTCTTGTAGTCCGCCACGGCGTGGGGGTTCACCTCGGGCACGACGAGGGGGACCTCCGGGTCCATGCGCCAGGCGCTCGAGTTGTCCACCACCACCACACCATCGGCGGCGAACTTGGGAGCGAACTCAAGACTCCGCGAAGCCCCGGCGGAAAAGAGGGCGATGTCTAGGCCCTGATAGCTCTCCTGCTCGCCGAGGACTTCCACCTCGATCTCCTCTCCCCTGAAGGGGATCTTCACGCCGCGAGACCTCTCCGAGGCAAAGAGCCGCAGGTTCTTCACGGGAAAGTTCCTTTCCTCGAGGACCTTGATCATCATCCTTCCGACGGCCCCGGTAGCCCCAACCACCGCTACGTTGAACTCTTTCATCTCTCGGCCTCCTTCGAGATCTTTAAGCTTTGAGATTTTCTTTCTTGTATCCAGGGGGAAAGTCAAAGCCTGTCACAGCGGACGTAAGCCAATAGTTCTTCGATCTCTGGTGTCAATTCTTCCCAATACTCGCGAATGTTGAACTCTTTACCGCAGCCCTTGCACCGCAGGGCCACCCGCCTTCAGGTGCGCTTGAGCACCAGGGCCGCCCGGCAGAGACGACAGTAAAGACCGAGGTCTTTTTGAAACCCGAGCATGGCTCCTCCTTTCCTAAATAATAAGAAGGCGCGCCGGAGCGCGCCCATGACTAAGGTAGAGGAGGTAAGAACAATAAGGTCAGTTTAACATAGCATATTTTCAAAATTTGGCTAGTCTTCGTCCACTTCTCCAGAAAATTACCTTTCCATCCCGAATGACCCCCTTAGCTTGAGGTTTTTCGTTGCCGGACAAACGCAAGTGTGGTAAATGGCCCAGAGGAAATTTTCCGGCAGGTAAACCGTGAACGAAGAAGGTCGATCTTGCTGCGCATTTATCAATCGCAAAATGGTGTCCTGGCGCTTGCGCCGCGTATTGAGCGGCATTGTTGGGTTTGTCTTACCTCTCCCACGGACGAAGAGCTCCGCTACGTTCAGGAAGAGCTGAAGATCTTTCCGGATTTCCTCCGCTACCCCCTGGACGAAGAAGAAACTCCCCGCATCGAACTCGAAGAGGACCAGCTCCTCATCATCCTGCGCGTGCCGGACCCTCGCCACGAAGAGGGCTTCATCCGTTACGAGACCATTCCCATCGGCATCATCCTCACCGAAGAGGCCATCGTCACGGTCTGCCTCAAGGAGAACCCGGTCTTCGATGATTTTCTCATCGCCGTCAACAAGGTGCGCCATTTTTCCCTCGAAAGGCCGGTGCTCTTTCTCTTTCACTTTTTCTTCTGCATCGCCAACCTTTACCTTCGCTACTTACGTCTTATCGACAAATTGATCACCGAATACGAATCCGAGCTCTATCGCTCCATGCGCAACAAGGAGCTCTTAAAGCTCCTAAACATCGAAAAGAGCTTGGTCTATTTCAACACCGCCCTGCGGGCCAACGACATCGTGCTCACGCGCCTGCAGACCGGAAGGTTCCTGCGCCTCACGGAGGACGACCTGGAGATGCTCGAGGACATCCAGATCGAGAACCGTCAGGCCATAGAGATGGCCAAGATCTTCAGCGACATTCTCACCGGCACCATGGACGCCTACGCCTCGGTCATCTCGAACAACCTGAACATCGTCATGAAGTTCCTCACCGCCGTGACCATCGTCCTCATGCTCCCCAACCTCGTGGCGAGCATCTACGGGATGAACATCCCCCTTCCCCTCCAGAACTCGCCCCACGCCTTCGTCATCCTCATGGGCCTTTCCTTTTTCCTCTCCGGCGTGGTGGTGGCCCTCTTCATCAAGAAACGCCTCTTTTGAATTTGCAGCCTCGGATCTTTGTTTTTAAGTTTGTCCCATGACTCACATCCAGGCCGTCTTTTTGGGGATTCTCCAGGGCGTGACCGAGTTCCTGCCCATTTCGAGCTCCGGACACCTGGTTCTTGCGGAACGCTTCTTTCGCATCGAGGCCGACCTCTCTTTTGACGTCTTCCTGCATCTCGGCACCCTGCTTGCGGTTCTCATCTACTTTCGGCACGACTGGTGGCGCATGTTACAGGCCCGCACCAAAGAAGACCGCCGTCTCCTCTTCTTTCTCATCGTGGCCACCGTTCCCGGGGCGCTGGCGGGCTTTTTCCTCGAATCAGCGGTGGAGAGCTATTTCCGGGAGCCCCAAAGGGTGGCCCTGATGCTCGCCGTGATGTCGTTTCCGCTCCTTTTGGCGGAAATCCTCAAACGGGGCCGCTACGACATCTCGGCCCTAAGGCTCCCCCAGGCACTCACCATCGGTTGCGCCCAGGGGTTGGCGGTGATTCCGGGGACCTCCCGGAGCGGCATCACCATGGCCACGGGCCTCCTTTTGGGGTTGACCCGCGCGGAGGCGGCGCGCTTCTCCTTCCTGCTCTCCGCCCCGATCATCGCGGGAGCCGGGGCTTACGAGGGGCTAAAGCTCCTCCAGGAGGGCGGCTCGTGGTCAGGACCGTATCTTTCCGGGTTTCTCGGGGCCTTTGTTTCCGGTTACCTGGTCATCGCCTGGCTCTTGCACTTCTTGCGCCGGCATACTTTCTATCCGTTTGTCTTTTACCGCTTGTTTTTGGCGGGGGTGGTGTATGCGCTTCTCTAGGACCCTTCTTATCCTCTTTTTCTTTCTCCTTTGCCCGGGGCTCCTCCTTGCCCGCAACCCTCTGGGAGACCGATATCTCAGCGTGGTCACGGTGATCACCAAGCAGGTAAGGATGAACTATCTCTACCAGGGCGAGGTCCCTTCCGGCGTGGGGACGGGGGTGCTCGTTGACAAGGAGGGACACGTCCTCGTCCCGGCCCCCCTGGTCAGTCGGGCCGGCTGGATAGACGTTTGCCTGCCCAACGGGCGCCACGTGGGCGGAACGCTCGTGGGCATTGATTACCTCACGGAGACCGCCCTCCTGCGCCTCAAGGACACCGCGGGGTTAAAACCCGCGCCTCTCGCCTCCTCCACCCCGGCCACCGGGTCCTCCATCCACTTCATCGGGCGTCCGCGCCAGAAGGTCGTCCACCGTGCGGCAAATATCATCGAAAAGCACCGCCTGGTGGTCCATCGGGGGGTGGCCCTTTCCGGGTTTCTGGTCACGGATTTGAAACTAGAGGGCCTCGGGGCCGGTCCGGTCTTCGATTCGCGGGGAAACCTCCTCGGCCTGGCCATCAATCTCCCGGACTTCCAGACCCCTCAGGGGGTGATGCTCGTCCCGCCCTATCTCTTCCGCCTGGCTTACTCCAAGCTCAAGGAAAAGGGGCGGGCCGAATGGCCCTGGCTGGGGGTGAAGCTTCTCCCCCTCTCTCCTTCCCTCGCCAAGATCCTCAAGATTCCCGTCTCGCAGGGGGCGCTCATCGAAAAGGTCTATCCCGGAAGCCCCGCGCGCATCGTCGGCCTGCGCGGAGCGAACAAGGAGGTCTCCGTGGGCAACGTCATCTATCCGCTCGGCGGGGACGTGATCGTCTCTATAGACCGCAAGCGGGTCTCTTCTCCCGAAAAGGTTGACGCCCTCATCTATCAGCACGGTCCGGGGGAGATAATCGAAATCGGCTTCTATCGCCAAAAGAAGCTTCGCCGCGTAAAACTACGCTTAGGAAGGAGGAGTTTTGTCCAGCCATGAACATCAACATTCCCGAAAAAGCCAAGCCCCTCTACGAAAAACTTTCCAAGAGATACAACCTGGAACTGGAACCCCTGAACATCAGGGGTCGTGAAATCCTCATCCTGAAGCCGGCCAACATCGAGGAGCTCATCCCCGAAGACCCCTTCAAGGACCTTCAGAACTTTCCCTTCTGGGCCAAGATCTGGGAGGCCTCTTTGGTGCTGGCTGATTTCATCGCCACGGTCAAACCGCAGGGGCGGATTCTGGAGCTGGGAGCCGGTCTGGGAGTGGTGGGACTCACCGCCGCGGCCTTCGGACACGAGGTCGTGATTACGGACTACGAAGAGGAGTGCCTCGACTTCGTGAGGCTAAACGCCGCCCTCAACCAGCTTGAAAACGTCACCGTGGCCCGACTCGATTGGCGCAACCCGGAGGACTTGGGGAAGTTCCAGATCATCGTCGGCGCCGAGATCGTCTTCAGCGGCCGCTACTTCGAGACCCTGCTCGAGCTCTTCAAGAAGTACCTGGCCCCGGGTGGGGCGGTCTATCTCGCACACGACAAGGAGCGTATGCGCACGCTTGCGCCTTTCCTCTACATGGCGGAAAAGGAGTTCGAAGAGGCCGTGAGCCAGCGCAAGCTCCGCGCCGCGGACGAAACCTACGAGATCGTCATCTCGCGGCTCATCCCGCGCGATCAGGTCTGGACCACGCAGGCTTCCGCCTAGCCCTCTACGGGCAACCCCTCTTTCTGGGCCAGCTCCTTGAGGGCCTCCTCGTAGGCCCGGTAGGCCTCCTGGCCGAAGAGGACCATGCGCACGAGACGGGGCCTTCCGTGTTCCTTGAGGAAGGAGATGATGGTCTCAAGGGCGATGCGCGCGGCCTCGGGCAGAGGGTAGCCGTAGGCCCCGGTGGAAAGAGAAGGAAAGGCCACGGAATCTATGCCCTTTTCGAGGCAGATATTCAAGGCCGACCGGTAGGCGCTTGCCAGGAGCTCCGGTTCCCCGTGACGGCCGTCCCTGTACCGCGGCCCCACGGCGTGGATCACGTACTTGGCCTTGAGGTTCCCGGCCCCGGTGATCACGGCGCTACCCGTGGGACAACGGCCGTACTTGCGGGCCTCTTCGGCAATGCTCGGCCCGCCCGCACGGTGGATGGCCCCGTCCACTCCCCCGCCGGGGATGAGCTGTTCGTTGGCCGCGTTGACGATGGCCTCGGTTTCCTGCTGGGTGATGTCTCCTTCGACCAGCTCGAGAAGGCAGTCTCCTATCTTTGCTTTCATCCCCCACCTCCTTGTCAGTCTCCCAAATTAAGTATAAAGATTATTCGGACTTTGCCGAAAGAGAACCGTCTCTTTCGGTTGCTGCCCAAAGATTTATTGTTTACCATGGACCTGACTATCGCGAAGGAGGGTTTTCTATGGCCGAGCTTCCCAAGCTGGAGAAAAAACTGGAAAAGATGACCGTCAAGGAGCTGCGGGAGATCGCCCTCCAGATCCCGGAGATTCAGGGCGTCCACGGCATGAACAAGGAAGAGCTCATCTCCGCCCTGAAGAAGGTCTACGGCATCGAAGAAAAGCCCCGCAAGGTCGGCGGAAGCATGCGGGAGATAAAGGCGAAGATCGCCAAGTTCCGTGCGCTGGCCGCCAAGGCCAAAGAGGAAGGAAACCTCGAGCTCTACGAGCGCTATCGCAAGCTGGCCTCCAGGTTCAAGAAGCGGACCCGCAAGCTGGCCCGCGCCGCCGTATAGCCATGACCGTCTTCGAAACCGATTTTCCCAAGCTCAAACTCCTCCACCGGGGCAAGGTCCGCGACCTCTACGACCTTGACGACGCCCTTCTCATGGTGGCCACGGACAGGATCTCGGCCTTCGACGTGGTCATGCCCACGCCCATTCCCGACAAGGGAAAGGTGCTCACGCAGATGTCCCTCTTCTGGTTCGACTTCCTGAAAGACGTGGTCCCCAACCATCTCCTCACCGCAAACGTGGAGGAGTATCCGGAAGAGGCCCGGGAATACGCCGAGGTCCTGCGGGACCGGAGCATGCTGGTGAAGAAGGCCAAGCCTCTTCCGGTGGAGTGCATCGTGAGGGGTTATCTTGCGGGCTCCGGGCTCAAGGAATACCGCCGGAGCGGCACGGTCTGCGGCATAAAGCTTCCGCCCGGCCTGAAGGAGGCGGACCGCCTTCCGGAGCCGATCTTCACCCCTTCCACCAAGGCCCAGGAAGGGCACGACGTGAACATCACCTTCGAGGAGTGTGCGGATCTCATCGGGCGCGAAATGGCCGAGCGCGTCCGGGACCTCTCCCTCGAGATCTATCGCCGGGCCGCGGACTACGCCGAGGAGCGGGGCATCATCATCGCCGACACCAAGTTCGAGTTCGGTCTGCTGAACGGAGACCTGATCCTCATCGACGAGGTCCTCACGCCGGATTCTTCCCGCTTCTGGCCCAAGGAAGAGTACGAACCCGGAAGACCGCAGAAGAGCTTTGACAAGCAGTTCCTGAGGGACTGGCTCGAGGAGATCGGCTGGGACAAGAAGCCTCCGGCACCGGAGTTGCCTGAAGAGATCGTCCAAAAGACACGGGCCCGATATCTCGAGGCCTTGAAAAGGCTTACGGGGAAGGAACTTTCTTGAATTTCAAGCATCGTGCGGTAAGTCTCGAAGACATCGATTTCGAAGACCACACCTTTTGTCTCTCCTTTCCGTGTCGGGCCATGAACCTCCTCTCTTCCCTGGACCTGGTGGGGATCATCCATCCCCCGGTGGTGCGGGAAGGAGAACGCTACCAGATCGTCTGCGGCCGGGGCCGTCTCGAGGCCGCCAAGGAGCTGGGTTTCCAGGAGATCACCTGCAAGGTGCTTCCCCGCTGGATGGACGACCTCACCTGCCTCATGATCTCCTTTGAGGAGAACATCACCACGAGGGGCTTCAACCTGGTGGAAAAGGCCCTGGTGGTGGAGAAGTTTCAGAACTATCTGCCCGACGAAGAGATCATCCGCAACATCCTGCCGCGGCTAGGGTTCTCGCCCTCCTACAAGAACTTCGAGTTCCTCCAGAGGATCGGGTTCCTCGAAGAGGAAGCCAAGGGCATGCTTCTTGACGGCTGTCTCAACCCGCGCGTGGCGGTGAGGCTCCTTGAGTATCCGGAAAACGACCGGCGGAAGGTGCTTGAGCTCTTCCGGCATCTTCGGCCGAGCAGCAGCCGCCAGCGGGAGATCCTCGAGCTCCTCGAAGACGTCTCCCGGCGCGAGGAAAGGAGCCTTTCCTCCATTCTGGAAGATCGCGAGATCAGGGAGATCCTTTCCGACGAGAAACTCAACCCGCCCCAGAAGACCGAAAAGTTCTACTCCCTCCTCAAGAGGAAGTTCATGCCCCATCTCCAGGCCCTGGAGGAAGAGTTCAGGCAGCTCGCCCAGAGGTTTTCCGTCCTCGGGGCCCGGGTCAAGCCCTCCCCTTCCTTTGAAAAAGAGGCCTTCTCCCTTGAGCTCGAATTCAAAGACCTCGACGAACTGCGGCAGAAGATATCCTCCCTCCTCCACCGCCTGGAGAAAGAAGGCTCTGCAAACTGAGGAAGAACTCGTAGAAGGCTTCCTCCGGCCGGGCTCCGCTCTTCAGGGCCTCATCGAGCCTGGCGAGAGAGGAGATGATCAGGGGAAAGTCCTCCGCGCGAAAGCGCCGGGCCGGCGCCAGCATGCGGAACAGGGCGTAGGGATGGAGCTTTAGGTTCCGGGGGATCCGGTCTCCCCAGAGCCCCTTCTGGGCCTGGGCCAGTCTTTCCCGAAAGAGCGGGTATTTCCTTGCCGTTTCGCCGAGAGAGGGATCGAAGTCGAGGAGTTCCCTCAAGAGCCAGAGACGCTTGAAGAAGGTGAAGAAGGTGGCCAGGAGCACGAGCGGATGCGTGCCCCGGAGGAAGAGCTCCCGACTGGCCTTGAGGGCCTCTTCGACCCCGCGCGAAAAGAGGGTCTCGAGCACGGTGTAGGGGGCTTCTTCCGGCTTGGGGCTCACCAGCGCCCGGACGTCCTCCGGGCCGATGACGGGCGAGTCCCCGACGTAGAGGGCAAGCTTCTCTATCTCCTGCTGCAGGAAGGAGAGGTCTTCTCCCACCAGGGAGACGAGCAGTTCGGCGGTGGCGCGATCCATCTTCTTGCCGAAGGAGGCCAGGATCTCGGGGATTTCGTGCTTCAGGAGGTCGCCCGAGACGCGCTTGGAAAGGGTTACGAGCACCCCACCCTCCCGCGCGAGAAGGCACAGGGGGTGATCGTCCCCGATCTCGGCAAGGCACAGGAGAAGGCTTACGCTTTGTTTGTGCGCCTTTAGGGCCTCCACCAGTTCCTCGGCGTCGAGCGCGAGGATCTTCTCGTCGTTCCGCAGGTTTATGACCTTTCTCCCGAGGAGCGAAGGGGTCTTGAGACTTGAGAGGAGGGCCTGCGGATCGGTCTCGGCAAGGTCTATCTCTTCCTCGAAGAGGCCGAGCTGGCGAAAGAGGGAAAGGAGCCTCTTCTTCAGGGTCCTTCCGACTTCCTCGTTTCCCGCGAAGAGATAAAGCGGAGCAATGCGGCCTTTTTTAGCCCATTCGAGGACCTTGTCGAAATGATGTCTCTTTACCACGGGCATACCCTGATTTTGGCGGACAAAGCCCCTTTCTGCAAATCCGCAAAAGCGCTAAGTTTGGTAACAAACCGAAAGGCCAAGGAGGTAGAAGGATGCTCAAGCTTCTCATCCACGTTCCCGATTCCACCCGGGCCAAAATAGCCAGCAAGATGGCCATAAACTTCCTGAAGACCCGCCGGGAAGGAGAGGAAATGAAGGTGCGCGTCCTCTTCAACGCCCAGGGGGTCACGGTTCTCCTCGAAAACGACGAGGAACTCATGCGCGGGCTCGAGGAGATCACCAAGCAGGGAGGCGAGGTCTACTTTTGCGAAAACGCCCTCAAGGCCTTTGACGTGGAAAGAGACAAGGTTCCCTCCTTTGCCGGGACGGTTCCCGCGGGCATCAGGGTGCTCGTGGAATGGCAAGACGACGGTTTTCGCTACGTAAGGGCCTAGTTGCCTGGGTCTTTAGCCCTTGTTACTTTATCGCAAACTCAAAGGAGGTCCCCCGCCATGAGCGAGTCCATCCCAGGTCTTCAGACGCAACAGGAAAAGAGCACCATCCTGGAACTCCAGGATCGCCGGCTTCAGGAGCAGCTCCAGAAGATTCGCCACAAGATCATGGTCATGTCCGGAAAGGGAGGCGTGGGCAAGAGTTCGGTAGCGGTGAACCTGGCCATCGGTCTTTCGCTACAGGACTTCATGGTCGGTCTCCTCGACGTGGACCTCCACGGACCAAACGTCCCCAAGATGCTCGGTCTGAGGCGGGGACGGTTGCCGCGGCGCCCGGACGGCCGCATCGGGGCCATCACCTATTCGCCCAACCTCAAGTTTCTCTCCATCGAGCCCCTGTTACCGGACGAAGACGCGGCGGTCATTTGGCGTGGGCCCCTCAAGATCTCGGCCATCCGCCAATTCATCGCCGACATAGACTGGGGGAAGCTCGACTATCTCATCATTGACGCCCCTCCGGGCACGGGAGACGAGCCCCTCACCGTGGCCAAGACCATTCCCGATGCTTACGCCCTTCTCGTCACCACCCCGCAGGAGGTCTCCCTCATTGACGTGAAGAAGTCCTACAACTTTTGCCGCAAGGTGAAGATGCGGGTGCTGGGGCTGGTGGAGAACATGAGCGGTTTCATCTGCCCCCATTGCGGCAAGGAGGTGGACCTCTTCAAGCGCGGCGGTGGAGAGAAGCTCGCCGAGGAGCTGGGCATCAGGTTCCTCGGGCGCATCCCCGTGGATCCCCGCGTGGTGGCGGCGGGAGACGCCGGAAAACCGGTCATCGCCGCCTACCCCGAATCGAAGACCGCCGAAGCCTTCGAGGAACTCGTGCGCAACGTGGTGGCGGCCACCGAGGAGTTCCATCGCGACGTGGAAGAGGGCCGCTACATGCGGGTGGCGGTTCCGGTGGAAGGTCCGGTGGTCTCCGAGGACCTGGACCAGGCCACCATGTTTGCCCTCTACGACGTGGAAAAGGGCGAGGTGCGCGTCAAGGACGTGGCCAAGAAGCCCGAAGACGCGCCCCTTGACCTCTGGCTCAAGGAGCAGGTCATCACCCACGTCATCGCCCCCAAGGCTTCGGACCAACTGAAGGAAAGTCTCGAAAAGATCGGCATCCGCCTGATCCGCGGCGGAGCTCCGAAGATGAAGGCCGATCTCCTCATGCAGGACTATCTTGCCGGGATCATCAAGTAAAACCGGGGAGGGGCTTCCGCGGGAAGTCCTCCCCTTCCTAAAAAGATCGGGGCTTTACGGAGCAGAGGTCGTCCCCCTTGCCGGAGACGGGTCCAATCGTCGTTTCTTCCGCCTCCGCCGGGGGAAAGACTCCTTCGTCCTCGTCCTTCCCCAACCCGGAGACTTCGGTCTGAAAGAGGCCGAGGCCTACGTGACCATCGGCCTCTTTTTGAGGCGGAAAGGCATTCCGGTCCCCCGGATCTTCGACTACGAGAAGGGTCTCGGGCTCATCCTCCTTGAAGACTTGGGCGACCAGAGGCTCGAAGACCTGAGGCCCGAAGCGCGGCGAAAGTTCTATCCGCAGGCCGTTGAGCTCCTCGTGCGTTTCCAGGAAGCCAGGGAGGGGTTTGAGCCGCAAATGGCCCTCGAAGGCCCCTACGACGCCTCCCTCATGTGGGAGCGGGAGGCCCTCTACTTTCTCGAGTCCTTCGTGAAGGGCCATCTCCGGGTCGTCCCGCCCCGGGAGTTGATCGAGGAACTGCGGGAGATCTGGGAAGAGGCCAAGGCGTTTCTCGAAGAAGAGGTCCTCCTCCATCGCGACTTTCAGTCCCGAAACCTGATGATAAAGGACGGAAAGCTGCGCCTCATAGACTTTCAGGGCACCCGTCTGGGGCCTCCGGACTACGATCTGGCCTCGCTGTTGATTGACCCTTACGCCGCCCTGGGGGCGGAAACCAAAAAGGAGCTCTTCGATCTCTATCTGCGGCTTTCCGGGCGTCCGGCCCTTCCGGGCTACGGCTATTTTGCCCTCTTTCGGAACCTTCAGATCCTCGGGGCGTTTGCCAAGCTTACCCGTTTGGGAAAGACGTGGTTTGAGGGCTACATTCCGCAGGCCCTGAAGGGCCTTTGCGAACTCGTGCGAGAACACTTTTCGGAAAGGAAAGGTCTTCTCCGCTTCCTTGAGGATGTTGAGAAAGATCAGCCCTTTGTTATGGTTTAGACACCATGGAGATCAGCTACGAGATACGCGCCAAGGTCCTCATCGAAGCCCTGCCCTATCTTCGTCAATTCTACGGAAAGACCGTGGTCATCAAGTACGGTGGCCACGCCATGGTGAACGAGGAACTGAAGGAAGCCTTTGCCCAGGACGTGGTCCTCATGAAATACGTGGGGCTTCGCCCGGTGATCGTCCACGGCGGCGGGCCTCAGATCAGCGAGGTCATGGACCGGATGGGCATCAAGCCCGTTTTCGTCGAGGGGCAAAGGGTCACGGACGACGCCACCATGAGCGTGGTCGAGATGGTCCTCGTGGGCACGGTGAACAAGGGGATCGTGAGCCTCATAAACCGCCACGGTGGGCGGGCCGTGGGGCTTTCCGGCCGGGACGGCGACATGGTGGTGGCGGAAAAGATGCAGATCTACAAGTACTCCGGGGAGGATCGTCCGCCGGAGATCATAGACATCGGGCGCGTGGGAAAGGTGAAGGAAGTCAATCCCGAAGTGCTCGAGACCCTCATGGAAAGGGGGTTCCTGCCGGTCATCGCCCCCGTGGGCGTGGGGCCCGACGGGCAGGCCTACAACATCAACGCCGATCTGGTGGCCGGGGCCATTGCCGGTGCGCTCAAGGCGGAAAAGCTCATCTATCTCACGGATGTCGAGGGCGTGAAGGACACGGAGGGAAAGCTCCTTTCCTCCCTCACTTTGAGAGACCTTGAGGAACTTCTCGAAGCCGGCGTGGCGCGCGGGGGGATGATCCCGAAGCTCAAGAGCGCCCGCAAGGCCCTTCTTTCCGGGGTCAAGAAGGCGCACATCATTGACGGCCGGGTCCCGCACGCCGTTCTCCTGGAAATCTTCACCGACCGCGGGGTGGGCACGGAGATCCTCCATGAGTGAAGAGAGAAAGGCCCTTTTCGAACTCCTCTTCGAGCGGGCGTTCCTCTATTCCGAAGAAGGCTTCCGTCTGGCTTCGGGAAAGATCAGCCCCTACTATCTGGATTGCAAGAAGGTCACCCTTTCGGCGCGCGCCTTTCCGCTCATCGGTCGCCTCCTCTGGGAAAGGGCCCAAAAGTTCTCTCCCCAGGCCGTGGGCGGGCTCACCCTGGGGGCCGATCCCCTGGTCTCTGCCGTGTGCTTCCAGGCCGGCCTTGAGGGACACCCCCTCGAAGGCTTCATCGTGCGCAAGGAAGCCAAGGGCCACGGCACGGGAAACTTCCTCGAGGGCTTCGTTCAGCCAGGCTGGCGAAGCGTGATCCTCGAGGACGTGGTCACCACGGGAGGTTCGAGTCTCAAGGCCGTGAAAAGGGCGCAGGATGCCGGCTTAGACGTGGTGGCGGTCATCGCCCTGGTGGACAGAAAAGAAGGCGGGAAAGAGGCCATCGAACGGGCCGGGCTTGACTTTGAAGCCATATTTGACATCGAAGAGTTCCTTTCTCGCGTCAAGAATCCCTCCAAATAAGCTTTTTCGCGTCTTTCCTCGCTTTTGCCGCCTTTTTTCGTTTCGTTTCTCTGGTTCCAAATTTTAGTTGGGTCATCGCACCGCCGAAATGGTTAGAAGAAAACACCCGGCTTAGCGGCCATTTTGTCGAAAAAAAGAGCGGAGGTAAGGCGGTGAACGGAAAGGAGCTTCTTCGTCAATTGCGTCAATTGAACAAGAGTTGTCGCGAGGCTTTGAAGGAGGAGAACTTCCGCAAGCTGAAAGCTTTGATGCAGCTCAAGCACGACCTGCTCTACTTCCTCAAGAAAGCGGCCTTCGAGGCCGAAGACCTCCCTCTGGTGCGTCAGGCACTGAGCGAGGAAGAAGAACTGGCCAACCTGGCCCTGGCCAAACAAGCCGTTTTGGAATCGCGTTACAAACAGGGATGGCTACACTGAACAAGGAGGTCGTGACATGCAAGTCGGAGAAGTGGTCAATCGCATCAACGAAACCCCCATGACCCAGACGGGGATGAAGCAGGAAGGGGCCCGCTCCCCCACTGCCTTCTCCAAGAAGGAGGCCGGGAACCCTCCCGCCTCCTCACCGGAGCAGCAGGACCCCCAGAACCTCAAAGAGATGATAGGCGCGGTCCAGGAAGAGCTTGAAAGGCTGAACGTTCGTTTGGTATTCAACGTGGATGAGAAGACGGGAGAGATCGTCGTCCAGGTGGTTGACCCCAAGACCAACGAGGTCATTCGGCAGATTCCACCGGAAGAGCTCCTTCGCATTCGCGAGAAGCTCGACGAACTGGTAGGCATTCTCTTTGAAGCCCGGGTCTAAGCCAGGTGCAGGAGAAAGAAAGGGAACCTTTGAAACTCCTCATTGCCGAGGATGAACGGCCGCTTCGTGCCCTCCTCTTTGAGGAGCTTCAGGATGCGGGGCGGGAGATCAAGCTCGCGGCCAACGGCCTGGAAGCCTTGGATCTCCTCAAAGAGGAGTTTTTTGACCTTTTGATCACGGACATCAAGATGCCTGGGATGAGCGGCATAGAACTCTTAAAAGAGGCCAAGAGGCTCCAACCGCACCTCTTGGTCATCATCATCACCGGCTACGCCACGCTTGAGTCGGCCATCGAGGCCCTGAAGGAGGGAGCCTACGACTACATCCGTAAACCCTTCAGCCTGGAAGAGCTGCGGGTGAGCGTGGACAACGCCTGCGCCCGCATCCTTCTTGAAAAGGAAAACCGCCGGCTGCTCGAAGACCTCAAGAAGGCCTACGAGCGCCTGAAGGAAGTTTCCGCCATAGGGCGAGAGACCGGCCCGGAGGGACTCCTTTCGGAACTCGAGAGGCTCGCCCGCCTGCGCCGGGAGGGTTTCCTCGAAGAGGACGAATTCGAAGCCATCAAAAAGATACTCATCGAAAAGATGAAATAATGGCCAAGCAGACCTTGAACGTGCTCATCGTGGACGACGAAGATGTTCTCCGGGAGAACCTCTCGCTCCTGATCTCAAGCCTTGAGGGTTGTCGGCCCTTTGAAGCACGCAACGGTTACGAGGCCCTGGACCTGCTCAACAAGTATCCCATAGACGTCGTCTTACTCGACATCAACATGCCCGGCCTGGGGGGCCTTGAGGTCCTCAAGCTCATCCGTCAGAGCCATTTCGAGATCCCCGTCATCCTCATGACCAGCTATCCCTCCCTGGAGATCACGGTGGAGGCCCTGCGCAACGGAGCGGTGGACTTCCTCATAAAGCCCTTCACCGCCAAACAGCTGGAGCAGGCCCTCAAGAAGATCCGCCAGCGGAAAGACCTCCCCAAAGACAGCGAGTACCAACAGCTCCTCAATCTTCTCAAGCAAAAGACGCGGGAACAGACCCTCCTTTTCACGGTGAGCGACCGCCTCACCTCCAGCGCCAGCCTGCAGGAACTCTACCGGGAGATAATCAACCTCAGCCGGGAGTTTACCGCTTCGGAGGAAGTGGTTTTCTATCTCCTTGATCTGGAACACAAGAAGCTCGTGCCCGAAGTCTGGGAAGGCTTCAGCGACAAGCCCTCCACCATAGACTTTTTCGACGACAATCCCGTCTCCAAATGCCTGCGAGAGGGGCTTCCCTATCTCCTGCCCTCCCTCAACGGACAAAAGGCCCTTTTGAGCGCCCCTTTCTCCATCAAGAACGAAAGCTTCGGGGTCCTCGTCCTCTGCCGCCGGGAAAACTACACCCAGGACGACCTCTTTGCCGTGAACCTCATCTTGGAGCGCGCCGCACCGCTGGCGGAAAACTTCATCCTCTACGAGAGCATCCTCCTCAACCTTCACGACGCCCTGAGGGCCCTGGTCAAGACGCTCGAAGCCAAGGACCCCTACACCAAGGAGCACTCGGAACGTGTCACCCAAATCGCCCTCCTTATCGGGAAGGAAATGGGGCTTTCCAACGACGAGCTAGAGAGCCTAAAGGTTGCGGGCCATTTGCACGATATAGGTAAAGTAGGGATCAAGGATTATATTTTGCTTAAGCCAGGGCGTTTGACACCAGAAGAATACGAAATCATCAAAAAGCACCCTCTGATCGGGGCGGAAATTGTCGGCTACATAGGTCTTCTCAGGCAGGAAGTGGAAATCATCAAGCATCATCACGAACGCTGGGATGGGAGGGGTTACCCGGATGGTCTGGCCGGGGAGGACATCCCTCTTCTGGCCCGAGTGCTGGCGGTAGCCGACACTTACGATGCGATGACGTCCGTTCGTCCCTATCGTCCCCCCCTCCCTCGTGAAGCAGCCGTGGAGGAAATCCTTCGCCACGCCGGAACCCAGTTCGACCCCGAGGTGGCGGAGGCCTTTGTCCGGGTATGGCAAGAAGACAAGTCTCTGAGCGGGGAGGATTATGGACGATCTATGTCGCAATCTATTGCATAAGGCGGCTTGCGGACACTTGGTCCAGGGGTTGGTCCACAACATGAGCGGGCCTCTGCAGATCCTTTCGATGCAGATGGAGCTGATGAAGGCCTCTTTCGCCCGCATGATGAAGGATCTCGACGAGGAGTGCCGCCAGATAATCGAACAACAGCTGGCCAAGCTCTCCCAGATAGACGACCAGGTCGAGCGCCTGCGAAAGATACTTAACACCATAAACGAGGTCACCGAAGAGTCGGCGACCACGCTCGACGTCAATCAGCTCCTCGAAGAACTCGTCACCCTCTGGGAAGGAGACCTGCGGTTCAAGCATCAGGTCAAGAAGGAACTCCGCTTGGCCCCGGAACCACTCATGTTTTTCGCCCCTCCCGGGCAGATAAAGCAGGGCCTTTGCGCCCTCTTCTGGTGGCTGGTCCCGGATCTCGTGGAAAACAACGGAGAGCTCACCATCACCACGGAAAAGACGGAAAGCGGTCCCAAGGCATCCTTTTACTTGAACAAGGACCTTCCCCCGGAAAACCAGTTTTTCACCCTGGGGCGAGAACTCCTCTCTCCCTTCGTGGAGACCAGCACCGCGGAGAACAATCTCGACCTCTTCTTCAGGGGCATCCAGCGGTCTAAATGAACGAAGAGGCCCTTTGCACCCTGGCCTTGAGCCTGATCCCGGGGCTTGGGCCTCTCCGGTTCCAGAGACTCGTGGCCCTTGCCGGCCAGCCGTCCCGGGTCTTTTCCCTCCCCCGAGAGAAGCTCCGCCAGGCCGGGTTCCCCTCCGCGGTGATCGAAGGCCTGGCGCAGGAGAAAAAAACCCTCAGACGGGCGCGGGAGGAATGCGAACGGCTCGGAGACCTGGGCGCACGGGCGCTCACCATCGTTGAGGAAGCCTATCCTCCCCTTCTCCGCGAGATAGCCGATCCGCCGCCGGTCCTCTTCGTCCGTGGGTCCTTCCCGACGGAAGGGCATCCGCTCGCCGTGGTGGGATCGCGCGCGGCCACGTCCTACGGACGGCGGGTGGCGCAGGAATGGGCCTTTGAGCTGGCGCGCGCCGGGCTTGACATCGTGAGCGGCCTGGCCGTGGGTATTGACGCCGCGGCACATCGCGGAGCCCTCCGGGCCGGCGGGCACACCGTAGCCGTTCTCGGTTGCGGTCTCGACCGTCCCTATCCTCAGGAAAACCGCCCCCTCCTTCAGGAGATCCTGGAGTCCCGGGGAGCGGTGGTCACCGAGTTTCCCCTGGGCACCGAGCCCAAACCGCATCACTTTCCCCTGCGCAATCGCCTCATCAGCGGCCTCAGCCTCGGAGTCCTGGTGGTGGAAGCAAGCCCGCGTTCCGGATCGTTGATCACGGCCCGCCTCGCCGGAGAGCAGGGTCGTGAAGTCATGGCTGTTCCCGGAAGTGTCTATTCCCATCGGAGCCGGGGTTGCCATCGTCTCATGCGCGAGGGCGCCCTCCCGGTGGACTCGCCCTCCCAGGTCCTCGAAGCCCTGGGTCTTGAGGGGCCGGTCCCGGAAGGTAGCGTCAAGGAGTTGACACTTCCGCCGGCGGAGGCCAAAGTTTTAGGGCATTTGGAGGTCTATCCGATACACGTGGACGACCTGGCCCAGAAAACAGGGCTGGAAGTTTCCCGACTTTCGGGTATCCTTCTCGCCCTTGAACTGAAGGGCCTGGCCAAAGGATTGGCTGGAAACTTTTACCAGAAGGTCAATGAAGATGAAGAAGGGTTTGATCATCGTTGAGTCTCCCACCAAGGTGCGCACCATCAAGAAGATCGTGGGCAAGGACTTCGAAGTCGAAGCCTCGGTGGGGCACGTGAAAGACCTGCCCAAGAGCCGTCTGGGCGTAAAGATAGACAACGGCTTCGAGCCGGAATACGTCACCATCCGCGGCAAAAAGGAAGTCCTCAAGAAGCTCAAGGCCGCGGCCAAGAAGGCCCAGGAAATCTATCTCGGCCCGGACCCGGACCGAGAAGGTGAAGCCATTGCCTTCCACATCGCCGAAGAGCTCAAGGAACTGGGAAAACCCATTCGCCGCCTCTTGCTCTACGAGCTGACGGAAAGGGGCGTGCGCGAGGCCCTGGCCAAACCCTCGGAGCTTGACGAAAGAAAGTTCGAATCCCAGAAGGCCCGACGCATCCTCGACCGCCTGGTGGGATACAACCTCTCCCCGCTCCTCTGGGAAAAGGTGAAAAGAGGGCTTTCTGCCGGACGCGTCCAGTCCGTGGCCCTGCGTCTCGTCTGTGAACGCGAGCGGGAACGCGAGGCCTTCGTCCCCGAGGAGTACTGGACCATCGAGGTCCTCCTGCGGAGTGAGAAGGGCCCCCTCGTTGCGCGCCTCAAGAGATACAAGGGAAAGCCCATCAAGCCCCGCAACGAGGCCGAGGCCAAGGCCATCGTCGAGGAGTTGCAGAGGCTTCCCTTCGTCGTCTCGCGCATAGAAAAGAAGAAAGTCCGCCGCCATCCGGCACCTCCCTTCATCACGAGCACCCTCCAGCAGGAGGCCTGGCGGCGTCTCCGGTTTTCGGCCAAAAAGACCATGATGCTGGCCCAGCGCCTCTACGAAGGCGTGGAGATCGGCGAAGAAGGCGCCGTGGGTCTCATCACCTACATGCGCACGGACTCCGTGCGGGTGGCCAAGGAGGCGCAGGAAGAGGCCCGGGCCTTCATCAAGGAGAAGTTCGGCCCTGATTTCCTGCCGCCCAAGCCTCCGGTTTACAAGAGCCGCAAGAGCGCGCAGGAAGCCCACGAGGCCATCCGTCCCACTTCGCTGGCGCGGACCCCGGAAAGCCTCAAGGGCTATCTCTCAAAGGACGAATATCTCCTCTACGAGCTCATCTTCCGGCGCTTTGTGGCCTCGCAGATGAAAGAGGCCCTCTTCGAGCGCACCGAGATCCACATCACCGCCGGGGACTACGAACTGCTCTCAAGCGGTCTCGTGCTCCTGCATCCGGGTTTCCTCATCCTCTATCGCCCGGAGGAGGAAGAGGAGGAAGGCTCTCTCCCCAAGCTCGAACCCCAGGAAGAACTGCGTCTGGAAAAGGTCGAGCCCAAACAGCACTTCACCCAGCCGCCTCCGCGCTACACGGAGGCCACGCTCATCCGCACCCTGGAGGAAAAGGGCATCGGGCGCCCGTCCACCTACGCGCAGATCGTTTCGACCATCAAGGAAAGGGGCTACGTGGAAACGGAAAAGGGCGCCTTGAAACCCACGGAGCTGGG
>JAADCO010000135.1 GCA_013154385.1 Thermodesulfobacteriota bacterium | reverse complement strand
TGCGGCGTCTCTTCGCTTACCTGGGCCGCGGCTTCTTCCGCCGTGGCCTCCTCCGGAGCGGCTTCGGCCTCCGGCTGCGTCTGCGGGGCCATGCTTGCCGCTTCGGCGTCCTCGCGGATCTTCTTCGGCGAACGCTTGTGCTCCAGCTTGTCCGTGACGAGCTCGATGAAGACCATCATCGCCGCATCACCGCGACGGGGACCGATGCGCACGATGCGCGTAAACCCGCTATCGCGGTCGAGATACCGTTCCCGAATATCGCTAAAAAGTTTCCGCACCACCGCCTTGTCCGGCAAAATGGAAAGGGCCTGACGACGGGCGTTGAGGTCCCCGCGCTTGGCGAGAGTGATCATCTTGTCCGCCCAGCGCCTCAGTTCCTTGGCCTTGGCCTCCGTGGTGCGAATGCGCTCGTGAACAAAAAGAGCCACCAACAGGTTTCTCATCAAAGCCTTGCGATGCTCCCACTTGCCAACTAGACGCCGACTTCTCTTCCTGTGCCTCATCTTCCTTCTCCCTAATGCACTTCTTCTTTGGGCTCTTCCTCAGGGGGTTTCCAATCGGGTATCTCCATCCCAAATTGAAGCCCCATTTGTTCAAGGATCTTTTTCAGTTCGTTGAGACTCTTGCGACCGAAGTTCTTGGTCTTGAGCATTTCGGATTCGGTCTTTTGCACCAGTTCACCGATGTAACGGATGTTGGCGTTCTTGAGACAGTTGGCCGACCGGACCGAAAGCTCGAGCTCGTCGATCTTCTTGTCGAGATACTGATAGTATTCGGGCTTCTTTTCGGCCTCGGACTTGGTCTCGGTCTCGGTCTCCTCTTCGGTGAAGTTGATGAAGACCGTGAGCTGATCCTTCAGAATCTTGGCGGCATAGGCCAGGGCATCCGCCGGATCAACGGTCCCGTCCGTCCACACTTCCATCACCAGACGGTCGAAATCGCTGCTCCTTCCCACGCGCGCCTGGGTAACCGTAAAGTTTACCTTCTTCACCGGCGAGAAAATGGCATCTACCGGGATGACCCCGATTTCTTCTGCTTTGGAAGGATCGGCGGGAAGATAACCCTTGCCCCACTGCACGTGGAGCTCCATCTTGAGCTTGCCGCCCTTGGTCAGGGTAGCGATATGATGATCGGGATTGACGATCTCAGCCTGCCCGTCGGTCTGGATGTCTCCGGCTTTGACCTCCCCTTCCCCTTCCTTTTCCAGGCGGAAGATCTTGGGTTCCTCATCGAAGAGACGAAAACGAACACCCTTCAGATTGAGGATGATGTCTATAACGTCTTCCACTACCCCGGGCAGACTGGTGAATTCATGGGCCGCACCGTCGATCTTCACCCAGGTAATGGCCGCTCCTTGGAGCGAGGAAAGAAGGACCCGCCTCAGGGCGTTGCCCAGAGTGACTCCGAATCCCCTTTCCAGGGGCTCAATGATGAATTTTCCGTAGAAAGGGGGCCGGCTGTCTTCGTCTACCTGGACCCCCTTGGGTTTGATTAGTTCCAGCCAGTTGCGACTGATCGGTACCTTGGTCTCCGCCATACTTTCACCCTCTCCTGATTACCGGGAGTAGAACTCGACGATGAGCTGCTCCTGGATGGGCATGGTGACGTCTTCCCGTGTCGGCAGGGCCTTGACCACACCCTTGAAATTGTCTTTGTCCAGTTCCAACCACTGAGGCATACCCCGCCGGACAACGGCCTCAAGGTTATCGATGATGATTTGGTTCTGCCGATACTTCTCTTTGAGCTCGATCACGTCACCGGGTTTCACCTGGTAGGAAGGAATATCCACCGTACGGCCGTTGACCTTGAATAGCCCGTGAGCCACCATTTGACGGGCCTGCGTCCTCGAGGAAGCAAACCCCAGACGATAGACGACGTTGTCCAAACGGCGCTCAAGGAGCTGCAAAAGATTGTGGCCCGTCTGACCGCGCATCCGATCCGCTCGGTCGAAATACTTCTTAAACTGCTTTTCCGAAACACCGTAGATGCGCTTTACCTTCTGCTTTTCGCGCAACCGGATGCCGTAGTCAGAACGCTTGGCCCTCATCTGGGCCTGCCCGTGCTGACCAGGGGGGTAACTCCGGCGCTCAAAGGCACACTTATCGCTATAGCAACGCTCTCCCTTCAAAAAGAGCTTCATGCCTTCCCGACGACACAAACGACAGCGAGGCCCGGTATATCTTGCCAAGGCTTTTCTCCTCCTTCCTGTCCGAAATTAGATCCTTCTCTTCTTTGGGGGACGACAACCGTCGTGCGGAATAGGGGTAACGTCTTTGATCAGGGTGATCTGAAAACCAGCCGCCTGAAGGGCTCGCAAGGCCGCTTCGCGCCCGGCACCAGGCCCCTTTACGTAGACCGCTACACGCCTCATCCCGTGCTCCATAGCCCTCCGGGCCGCAGCCTGCGCCGCTAGCTGGGCCGCATAAGGCGTGCCCTTTCGAGACCCCTTGAAGCCTTCCGTTCCGCCACTGGCCCACGCCACCGTGTTGCCCTGCTTGTCGGTGATGGTGACGATGGTGTTGTTGAAAGTGGCGTGGATGTGGGCGATCCCCTCAGGAATGTTCTTCTTTTCTCTCTTTTTGCCTCTACTTCTACGACGTTTCGCCATCTCTCCTCACCCCTTATTTTTTGCGCCTGCGCAGAGAAGAAGGCCGCGGACCCTTTCTCGTCCGGGCGTTACTGCGGGTCTTCTGTCCGCGCACCGGAAGACCCATCCGATGCCGCAGACCGCGATAACATCCCATGTCCATAAGGCGCTTGATATTGCTGGCGACTTCGCGCCGCAAATCACCTTCTACTTTGTGCTCGCGTTCCACAAGATGACGAATACGTGTAAGCTCTTCTTCCGTAAGGTCTTTGGTCTTCTTGTTCCAATCCACTTCGGCCCTGGTCAGGATCTTTTGAGCCAGGGTCCGGCCGATACCGTAGATATAGGTAAGGGCTATCTCGATACGCTTGTTTTCCGGAATATCTACTCCTGCAATACGTGGCAAGACCCAACCCTCCTTTCTCTAACCTTGTCTCTGTTTGTGTCGCGGATTTTCGCAAATAATCCGAACGATACCCTTACGCTTGATGATCTTACACTTGCGACAACGCTTTTTTACCGAAGCTTGAACCTTCATTTTTTATTACCCCTTTCGACGATCTTTCTTTGAACCACGGTAAACAATGCGACCACGCGTCAGATCGTAAGGCGAAAGTTCGACGATGACCTTGTCTCCGGGCAGTATCCGGATGTAGTGCACCCTCATCTTTCCCGAGATATGGGCCAACACTTTGTGGCCCGTTTCCAGCTCAACCCTGAACATGGCGTTGGGAAGCGCTTCTACGACCGTACCTTCAACCTGAATGGCCTCTTCCTTCGGCATAGGCAACCCCTCAAATCCTCGAAAGGATTTCTGGCCCTCGCGCAGTAATAACCACCGAGTGCTCGTAATGAGCCGCCAACCCCCTGTCTTTGGTGACGGCTGTCCAACCATCAGCTAGCACTTCCACCTCATAGCTCCCCGTGACCACCATGGGCTCGATAGCCAAGACCATTCCGGCCAAAAGTTTGGGTCCCTTTCCCGGACGCCCGTAATTGGGAACCTCTGGAGGTTCATGCAACATCTGCCCCACGCCGTGACCCACGAAATCGCGGATCACGTTGTAGCCGTGCTTCTCCGCGTGCTTCTGAATGGTCACCGAGATGTCCTGCACGCGATAACCGACCCGCGCCTTGTCTATGGCCTTGTAAAGGGCTTCTTCCGTCACCTGCATCAACCTCTTCGCTTCCTCCGAAACCTCTCCCACTCCCACGGTGATAGCGGCGTCTCCGATGTAACCCTCGTATATCGCCCCGAAGTCCAGACTGACGATGTCTCCTTCCTTCAGCACCTTCTCCTTCAACGGCAAACCGTGAACCACTTCTTCGTTCACGGAGACACACAAACTAAAGGGGTAGCCCCGATAGCCCTTGAAAGCCGGCTGGGCACCCCTCTTGCGAACGATCTCTTCGGCGATCAAGTTAAGATCCCAGGCCGAAACCCCGGGTTCTATGATCTCTTTGAGCTTCTGTAAAACCTCCGCAACAATAGCGTTAGCTTTACGCAATAAATCTATTTCCCAGGGGGCCTTCAATCTGATCTTTGAAGGCCCCCTGGTCTTTGCCACCAACGGTGTCTTCCTCAAACCCCTATCCTAAAACCTGAACGATTCGATTGAAAATCTCATCAATGGAGCCCATGCCGTCGATCCGATGGAGCACACCCTTCTTCTCGTAGTAAGAGATAATGGGCTCCGTCTGTTCGTGGTAAACCTTCAGACGGTTGCGCACCGTCTCTTCGTTGTCGTCAGGACGCTGATAAAGCTCACCGCCGCAGGCGTCACACTTGTTGTCTTCCTTCGGCGGCTTGAAGATAACATGATACATCATGCCGCACTTCTTGCAAGTTCGGCGTCCCGTGAGTCGCTTGACAAGCTCCTCATCGGGAACGTCAATCAAAATGGCATAATCTATCTTCTTGCCCATCTTCTCGAGAAGCTTATCAAGCGCCTCGGCCTGAGGAACCGTGCGCGGAAAACCGTCGAGGATAAATCCCTTCTCACAATCCGGCTGCTTCAGGCGCTCCTCGACCATGCCCAACACGATCTCGTCCGGCACGAGCTGACCCTTTTCCATGTATTCCTGGGCCTTCTTTCCGAGCTCCGTGCCCTTGGAGAGATGCTCACGGAACATATCTCCGGTAGAGATCTGCGGAATACCATATTTCTCGGCAATCATTTTGGCTTGCGTGCCCTTACCTGCACCCGGCGGACCCAAAAAGACGATGTTCATGACCCCCTCCTTTCTTAAGGTTTAACGACGGCCGCGAAAACGACCCTGTTTCAATAGACCTTCATACTGCCTAGCCAAGAGGTGGGACTCTATCTGCGCCATGGTGTCCATGGCCACTCCCACCACGATCAAAAGAGCCGTTCCTCCGAAATAGAACGGAACATTAAATTTCGCTATCAAAATCGAGGGCAAAACGCAAATGGCTGAAACGTAGAGAGCGCCGATTAAAGTGATCCTAGTGAGCACGCGGTCGAGAAATTCCGCCGTAGCCCTTCCAGGACGGATTCCAGGGATAAATCCGCCGTATTTTCGGAGATTATCCGCCACCTCCTGGGGATTGAAGATGATGGCCGTGTAGAAGTAGCAGAAGAAGATGATCAGGGCCACGTAAAGGAGCTCGTAGATGAGGTTCCCCGGCCGGAAGAGAGAGGAAAGCCGCTGCACGCTCTCAAACGGGAGGAAGGTGGCCACCGTGGCCGGGAACATCAACACCGAAGAAGCAAAGATCGGCGGGATGACGCCGGCCATGTTCACCTTGAGGGGCAAGTAGGAGGTCTGGCCTCCCACGACCTGGCGCCCCACCTGTCGGCGGGCGTAATGGATGGGAATCCGGCGCTGGGCCCTCTCCATGAACACGGTGAAGGCCACCACCGCTATCACCAGGATGACGATAAAGACCAGGACCGCCGCCGAGAGCTCTCCCGTCTTCACGAAGCGGATGGTGTTCATCACCGCCGACGGGAGCCTCGCCACGATTCCGGCAAAGATCAGCATGGAAATACCGTTACCTATGCCGTGCTCGGTCATCTGCTCACCGAGCCACATGAGGAAGACCGTTCCCGTGGTCAGGGTCAGCATGGTGAGCAGCCGGAACCCCCATCCCGGAAACATCACGATGGGCTGCCCGTTCGGCCCGGTCATGCGCTCAAGCCCCATGGCGATGCCGAACCCCTGCACCAGACAGATGGCCACCGTGAGGTAACGGGTGTAATAGGCGATCTTGCGCCGCCCCTCCGGGCCCTCGCGCTGCATCTCCTTGATGCTCGGGAAGACCACGGTTAAGAGCTGGAGAATAATGGAGGCGCTGATGTAGGGCATGATGCCCAGCGCGCAAATGGAGAGCTTCCGGAGGGCGCCTCCGGAGAACATGTCAATGAACCCGAAGATGGTCCCCCCGGCCCTCGAGAAAAGGGCCACCAGGGCATCGGCGTTGATGCCCGGCGTGGGGATCTGGACCGCAATTCGGTAAACCGCCAGGGCCCCCAAAAGAAAAAGGAGCCGCCGACGCAGCTCCGGAATATTGGCAAAACTTTCGATACCTTGCGGTTTTAGCACTTTTGGCTCCTAAAGAGGAATTATCTCTACCGAACCCCCTGCGGCTTCGATCTTCTCCTTGGCCGATTTAGAGATGGCGTGAACCTTGACCTTCAGCGCGACGTTTATCTCTCCGTCACCGAGGATCTTTACCGGAAGGGGCTTTCCCTTCAAAAGCTTCGCTTCCTTCAGGGTCTCCGGCGTAACCTCCGCCCCCGCAGGGAACTTCTTGGCCAACTGACCCACGTTGAAGACCGCATAGACCACCCGAAAAGGGTTCTTGAAGCCGCGCTTCGGAAGCCTGCGCAAAATGGGCATCTGGCCGCCTTCGAACCAGGGCGGAACACCGCCACCCGTGCGGGCCTTCTGCCCCTTGTGACCGCGGCAGGCGGTCTTGCCGTGACCCGAACCCGGACCACGACCTACGCGCTTTTCCTTCTTTTTGGAACCAGGAAACGGTTTGAGATTGGAAAGGCTGATCCCTTCAGCCATCGATTTCCTCCACTTTGACCAAATGTTTGACCTTCTCGATCATCCCGCGAATAGCCGGATTGTCCGGCCGCACGACCGAGTGACGAATACGACGCAGACCAAGGCCCGCTATCGTGGCCCGCTGTTTCTTGGACCAACCGTACTTGCTGCGTATCAAGGTGATCTTAAGCTGCTTCGCCATGGCTCTCACCACTCACCTTTTCTAGAGGGATTCCCCGCTTCTTGGCCACATACTCCGGGCTCTGGAGAGATTCCAGCGCCTGGAAGGTGGCCTTGACCACGTTGTGCGGATTGGTGCTCCGGATGCACTTGGTAACCACGTCTCTAATACCCACGGCGTCCATGATGGCTCGCACCGTGGAGCCGGCGATAACTCCCGTACCCGGAGGGCCGGGTTTGAGCAGGACTTTGGCGGCACCGTACTCTCCGATGATGGGATGGGGAATCGTCCCCTCGATCACCGGCACCTTGATCATGTTCTTCCGCGCCTTTTCCAGGGCCTTGCGAATGGCGTCCGGCACCTCGGGGGCCTTCCCCAGACCGTATCCCACCCTGCCGGCACCGTCACCAACCACCACGATGGCCGAAAAGCGAAAGCGACGGCCACCCTTGTGTACCTTGGCCACGCGGTTGATAAAGATGATCTTTTCGATGAGTTGTTCGTTTTCCTTAGGCGCTGACACCAAGACTCTTCCCTCCTTAGAACTCTAAGCCTGCTGCTCTGGCCGCGTCGGCCAGGGCCTTCACCCGACCATGATATTTGTAACCCCCGCGATCGAAGGCCACTTTCTTGATTCCCGCAGAAACAGCCCTTTGACCCAGCAACTCACCCACCGCTTTGGCCACCGCCGTCTTGCCCCCTTCTTTCTTGAGCTCCACCGCCTTTTCCCGGATCTCCGGCGTCAAAGAAGAGGCGGCGACCAAAGTCCGGCCGGTAGTATCGTCGATGATCTGGGCGTAAATGTGCTTACAAGAGCGAAAGACAGAAAGTCTCGGTCTCTCCGGCGTGCCAAAGATCTTCTTACGAACCCGGCGTTTTCTCCGCAAACGCCTCAAAAGCTTCTTGCTCGTCTTCCCCATGGTCTCACTACCCCTTCAACTATTTCTTACCGCCTTTGCCGGCCTTCCGCAGGATCTTCTCGTCGCTATAACGGATCCCCTTGCCCTTGTAAGGCTCAGGGGGACGAATCTTCCGAATGTTGGCCGCTGTTTGTCCCACCAGTTCCTTGTCTATTCCTTCCAGGGTGATGCGAAACTGGACCTCTCCGGCACCACGCTCCACCTTGGCCGAAATCCCGGGAGGCAGAGGAAACTCCACAGG
>JAADCO010000007.1 GCA_013154385.1 Thermodesulfobacteriota bacterium | reverse complement strand
GAGGGGTTCCGGCACGAGCTCTCTCTGGTCACCGAACCCGAGGTCGTCGAGGAGGTGAGGAGGTTTCTCTCCACGCGCAAGCTCTACATCGCCGACGGGCATCATCGCTACACCACGGCCCTGCGGTTCATGAAGGAGATGGAAGAGACCTACGGCTCCCAGCCGTTGCGCTGTTTCCACTACATGATGATGTATCTCTGCCCCTTCGAGGAACCGGGGCTCCTCGTGCTCCCCACCCATCGGCTCCTGGATCTCGGGCTCCCGCGCGAGGAGGTCTTCCGGCGCCTGGGGATCTTCGGCCACTTCGAGAAGATTTCGCCCTCCCGTCTCGAGGAGGTGCTCCATTCGCTTTCCTCCCTCGAGTTCGTCGTGGTTCACGAGGGCGAGGCTTTCCGGTTCTCCCTGAACGAAGGGGCCGCCCGCCTGACGGACCATCTCCCGCAGGAGATCTTCCGCCTGCCCGTGGCGGTCTTCACCAGCGTCATGGCCGAGGCCCTGGGAATAGACGAAACGCGCCTCAAGGAAGAGGGCCGCCTGGTCTACACGCCCTGGGTGGAGGAGATCATGGCCCGGGCCCGCGGCGGCTGTTTCGGGTTCCTCCTTGCCAAGACCCCGGTGCTCGCCCTGGAGGAGGTCGCGCAGGCCGGGCTGGTCATGCCGCACAAGTCCACCTACTTCTATCCCAAAATCCTCACCGGGACGGTCTTCTTCGAGATCGACCCGCAGAAGTCGCCTCCCTGCTGATGAGGGCCAGAGACCTTCTCGCCCGCAAGCTGGAGAGGGTGAGGGCCCTCTTTGACCTCCATCGTGCGCGCCTCCAGCAAGACGAAGACCTGAAGGATCTCCTCTCCCGTTATCTCCGAGCCTTTGCGGACACCGAGGCCGTGGCGCGGGAAGTGGGGCTTTCCGATTTCTGCGCCCGCTGCGGTCGGGAGGGATGGGGGACCTGCTGCGGAGAGGACATGGAGTTCCACTGCGAAGACGTCCTTCTCCTGGCCAACCTCCTCCTGGGGGTGGAGTTTCCGACCCGGCGACACCAGCCCAAGGGGTGCTATTTCCTGGGAGAGGAGGGCTGTCTCCTCAAGGTGAGGCCCCTCATCTGTCGGAACTTCATCTGCCCGGAACTGGCCGATCATCTGGGGCCGGAGAACATCAGAAAGGTCCAGCAGGCCCTGGGGCCCGAGGCCGAGACCCTCTTTCTCCTCTGCCTCCGGCTCAAGCGTCTCTGCCCGGAGATCTAGGCCCGCTCCTTAAGGCGCTCAAGCTCCTCCGGGGAGAGCGGGGCCACGTCGCCCTCAAGTGCCTTGGCCAGCCACACCACCCGGGAGACCTTTTCGAGGATGCACATGAGGTTCAAGGCCTCGTCCAGGCTCTTTCCCAGGGTGACGGCCCCGTGTCTCGAGAGCACGAAGATCTGCCCCTCCGAGAGGAAGGGAGCAAGCTTTTCCGGGACCTCTTCGGTGCCCGGCACGGCGAAGGGCACGAGCTTTATCTCTCCGAGGAAGAGCGCGGCCTCGACCAGATGGACCTCGGAGAAGTCGTGTCCGGTGATTTCCAGGGCCAGGGTGTAGGGTGGATGGGCGTGGACCACGGCGCGCACGTCCGGCCGGGCCCGATAGATGGCAAGATGCATGGGAAGCTCCGAGGAGGGGCGGCCCCCTTCGAGGACCTTTCCCTCTTCGTCCACGAGGACGATGTCTTCCGGCCGGAGGTCCTCCTTGAAGCGCCCGGAGGGGGTGGTGTAGATCCCCTCCCGCGTGCGCAGGGAGAGGTTCCCCTCGTGCCCCGTGACCAGGCCCAGATGGGCCAACTTCTGGGCGTAGTGGACCAGCGAACGCCGGGGTGAGACCATCATTCCTCCTTTTCGACCTTGACCAGGGTCCCGGTCAGATGACCGATGGCCAGGTCGCCTTCGCTTTTGATCACCAAACCGTCGTGAAGCCAGAGATAGGCCTTCTTGGCCCGCTTCACGAGTTCGCTCTCGAAGCCGAATTGCACCAGGAGCTTCTTGGCCTGCACCTTGCGGCCTTCGTGGTCTTTGACTTCTTCGTCCTTCTCGTACTTGACCACCGCGCGGTTGGCCTTCTTGTGCGCGTAGATCCAAAAGACCTTTTCCTCGCCGACCTTGGACCAGTCGGCCTTCATGGTGGCGTAGAAGGCCGAGAGTTCGTCGTAGACCGGATAGTGCTCGAGGCGATACTCCTTGGTCTGGCCCTTTTTGAAGCGCCGCACGATGCCCTTTTCCTGGTCGAAGACGAAGATCTTGGTCACCTCTTTGCGCCGCTTCTTGCGCCAGATGCGGCTCTTGACCGGGTATCCGTCCGGGCGGCACCAGGTCTCCCAGCGGGACTTGAAGGGAAAGAAGACCTTGACCACGCCCACGGTCTTGGATTTGGCCAGGAGATAGATCCCCGTGGGTTCTTCCTGGATGGTCATCTTGATCTTTCCCGCGGGGATGCCCACCCAGGAGACGTGATATTCCAGATGGACCTTCCCGGCGCGGGCCGGAGAGATCCAGGCCAGGAGAAGCAGACTAACGACGATGACCAAATTTCTCACGCAGCTTTTCCTCCACGATGGGGGGCACGAGTCCGGAGACGTCTCCCCCGAACTGGGCCGCTTCCTTGATGATGGTCGAGCTGATGAAGAACCAGCGGAACCCCGGCATGAGGAACACGGTGTCGATCTGGCGGTTCAGCCGCCGGTTCATGAGGGCGAGCTGGAACTCGTATTCGAAGTCCGAGACCGCGCGCAGCCCGCGAATGATGGCCTGCGCCCCGCGGGAAGCGGCAAAGTCCACCAGGAGCCCGGAAAAGCTCGCCACCTCGATGCGGTTCCGACAGGGAAAGTTCTCCACCGCCTTCTCTACCATGTAGAGCCTTTCTTCCAGGCTGAAAAGGGGTTTTTTGGCCGGATTCTCCCCGATGGCGATGATCAGGCGGTCAAAGAGCTTGAGTGCCCGTTGCACCAGGTCAATGTGTCCGTTGGTGATGGGATCGAAGGTTCCCGGATAGACGGCCAGACGTTCTGCCATTTTCCCCTCCTCAATTCCCGAAGACCATAGCTTTGCTCAAGCCCCCTGGTCAAGCTCCGGGCGCCGGAAGAAAAAGAGCCGCGTGGCCCCGTAGGTCTTTTCCTTGAGGAGCTCAAGCCCCTCGGGACAGGGCACCTCCTCTTCGGCCCTTTCTTCCACCACCACGAGGCCGCCGGGGGCCACGAGTTTCGGGAGCTGGGGCAGAGTCTTGGCGGCCAGTCCGCGTCCGTACGGAGGAGTGACGAAGACCAGGTCAAAGGGGCCCTCCTTCTCGAGCCGGGAGAGATCCCGGGGCAGGGTGAGCCGTTTTATCCGCGCCCCTTCCTCGATCTTGGCGCGCCGCAGGTTTTCCCTGACCAGGGCCAGGGCCTGGGGGCTCTGGTCCACGAAGACGACCTCCCCGGCCCCGCGGGAAAGGGCCTCGATGCCGAGGGCCCCGGTGCCGCAGAAGAGGTCGAGCACCCGTGCCCCTTCCACTTTTTCCCCCAGGACGTCGAAGAGCGCCTTGCGCACCCGGTCCATCATGGGGCGGATGTCAGCCCCCTTGGGGGCCTTGAGCCTCAGTCCTCGCAAGCGTCCGGAGGTGATCCTCATCGTGCCTCCTTGAGCAGTTCCTGGAGGACCCGCTGATGCTCGGTCTCGTCTGCGGCCCGTCCGTAGCGGTCGAGCACCTCTTTCCACAAGGCGGGGTCCCTTTCGAAGGTGTGACACGCGGCGCAGAGGTTTATCCGCCGCAGCCGCCGGAGCTCCTCGCCGTTGAAGGGTCTGGCCCCCACGTGACTGGTGGCCTGAAGCTGTTTCCCGTCGTCCGTCACCAGGCGTTCGAGTTCGAAGGGGATGTCGAGTCCGTTGGCGCGGCTCAGGTAGATCCCGGTTCCCAGTCCCAGGGCCTTGGGGTTGGTGTGGCAATCCTCACACGTGCGCGCCTTGGGACGCACGGTGTGGGGCTGAATGGGGTTTGAGGCCAGGCCGTAAGTCCCGTCTGCCGTGCGGAAGACGTGGTTGAGGAAACGGGCCCCTTTTTCGTCCACCTGGGTGAAGATCACCTGGCAACCCGGCACGAAGGGGGCCACGAGCCCTTCGCTGTTTACGCCGAGGGCCGGGCTTTCCCAGCGCAGATAGGAGCGGGTCTCCCGCCAGCGAAAGGCGCGGGGGAGGCGATTGGCCGCCCGGGCCTTTCGCGAAGGGTCGGCCGAGGGCCCGTAGGAGAGCCAGTCTCCGGCCCGCTCGGTGAGGTCCTGCTGCACGTGGCAACCGTAACATTGAGGGGCCCAGCGGGCGTGGCAGGCGTAGCATTCAAGCCTTTGCGCGTGGCCCGGGATCTCCATGGCCGCGGAAGCCGCGGGGTTTTTCCGGACCACTTCCTTCACCTGCGGGACGCGATGCTCCTTTCCGGTGAGCTTGGCCGTGAGGATCACCTCCCGGCCCCGGCGCCGCACGTGGGGAAGGGGGTTCCCCCAGCTGGTCCGGAGGGAGGCCTCTTCCTTCACCGTGCCGTGGCAGGAGACGCACTCGATCTCCACGGCCTGCTCCTTCTTGCTGTAGATGTTCCCGTCGCCGTGGAGCTCCCGGCTGGTGTGGCAGTCAATGCAGGAAAGCCCCCGCTCGTGGTGGATGTCCGGGAGGAGGTGATCGTAGTACTTGCCGTGGATCTTCTTCCCGGCCTTTTTTCCGGGTTTGTCCGACCAGGGCGCGCCGTAGCCCGCGGATTCCATCATCCCGAAGAAGCTCACCCCGGTTCGTCCGCCGCGGTTGTGGCAGTGGACGCATTGAAAGCTCGGGATCTTTCTGGTCAGGCGATGGAAGCGGGGGCGTCCCGGTTTCCTGCGGTCGAGGGCCCGGTCTCCGCCGCGGTAGAGGCCGTCGTCCGCGTAGATCACGTGGCAGGCCGCGCAACCGCTTGCGCGATAGTCGCCGTAGGTCTCCTTGCCCCTGGTCCAGACGTGGCAGCGCAGGCACTCGGCGCGCAGATAGTCGTCCACGGGATGGTTCTCCGGGGAGACGGGGCGCGAGGGGTCGTAGGTCGGCAGGGCGCGGAGGGACTTGCGCGCTCCCCTCTCGCGCGGGACCTCTCCGTCTTCGTCCCTTACGGCGTAGTTGGCGTAGAGGGCCTCTTTGGTCTTTTGCGCGGCCCAGGTGTAGCGCGCGCCGCTGATGATCCCGGCGCTCGTGGCGTGAAGCGACTTTCGGAGCCGGCGCACGATCTCGGCGTGGCAACGGCCGCAGGTCTCATCCACCACCCGCAGGTCCGAGGGATTGGCCCAAAGCCCCCGATGGGCCTCTTCCTTGTCCGTGGTCTTTCCGTTTCCGCGATGACAATCCGTGCAGGAGAGGGCGGCCATCTCCGGCACCGCGGAGATGGTCTCTATCCCCCGATGGCAGGAAAGACAGGCGGCCAGGGCCTCGACCCCGATAAGGGAGACCACTAGGAAGACCAGGACACCACGCATTTGCCCCTCCTTTCGCCCAGCTTGCGGAGCAGCACCTCCCTTACCCGTCCTACCAGATAGAGGGACCCGGTGACCAGGAGCGGGGGGCCGGTGTCTTCCAGGGCCTCCTCCAGGGCCTCTCGCCAGTCCTTGAAGAGCCGGACGTCCTCCGGCGGGATCTCCCCCTTTGCGAGATGTTCCTTCCAGTCCTCGTAGGTTACGGGTTCCCGCGGCCCCGGGGGCGGGCACAGATAGGTCTTCTCCGCCCGGGGAAGCAGGCGCCTCAGCATGGGCAGATAGGGTTTGGTCCCGCCTTCGTTTGAGGCGGCGAAGAGGAGCCGGTAACGTTCGATCCCTTCCTCGTGAAGGGTCTGGAGCAGGGCTTCTACTCCCTCGAGGTTGTGGGCTCCGTCCAGGATGACGAGCCCCTTCAGCTTGAACTTCTCGTAGCGTCCGGGCCAGGAGACGATCTTCAAGGCCTCGCGCACCCGGGCCTCGTCGAAGGAGACGAGCCGGGCCTCTTCCAGGATCTCGAAGGCCTTGAGTGCCAGGGCCAGATTGGTGCGCTGGAACTTTCCGGCCAGACGCAGGGTGAGCCGCGGGAGCTGATGCTTGCCCTGATAGAAGAGCCCTCCCCGGCAGGGAAACACGCGGAAGTCGCTTCCGTAGCGCCAGAGCGGGGCGGAAAGCTCTTCCGCCCGGCGGGCCACCACCTCGAAGGCTTCCTCGGGCAGGGGGCCCACGACCACGGGTTTCTGCGGCTTGATGATCCCCGCCTTTTCCGCGGCGATCTCCGGGATGGTCTCCCCGAGATAGGCCTGATGATCCAGGCCCACGTTGGTGATGACCGCCACTTCCGGCACGATGACGTTGGTGGCGTCGAGTCTTCCGCCGAGACCGCACTCCACCACGGCGATCTCCACGCCTTCTTCCGCGAAGTAGAGGAAGGCGAGGGCCGTGGTCAGCTCGAAGTAGGTGACGGGATCGTCGCCGATGGCCTGGCGAACCCTGGAGCAGAGGTCTGCAAAGCGCGCGGGGCTGATCTGGCGACCGGCCACCACGAACCTCTCGCACACCGAGACCAGGTGCGGCGAGGTGTAGAGACCGGTCTTCACGTCGTGGGCGCGGAGGACGCTCTCGAGAATGGCCGCGGTGGAACCCTTGCCGTTGGTGCCGGCAATGTGCACGCTGCGGAAGTTCCTTTCGGGATGCCCCAACCTGGCGAGCAGGTCGCGGATGCGCTCAAGCCCCGGTTTGATGCCGTGGAACTGATAGCCCGAGAGCCAGTTGAGGGCCTCTTCGTAGTTCATCGGCGAGACTCCTTGAGCAGGAATTTAAGGCCCGTCCAGGTCCCGAGGATCGCGAGCAACACGGTGGTGAGGTCCGGATAGCGGCTGGGCACGAAGATCTGTCCGGCTTCCGCCGCCAGGGCGAGGACGGAGGCCCAGAGCAGCGGATGCCTTCGGCAGACGAGGGGCCAGAGGAGGAAGACGAAGAGGGTGCCGAAGAGATTGAGCAGGGACCCGACATAGAGGTGCTTGAGATGCCCGGCGAAGGGCACGATCTCCGGTAGCCGGAAGGAAAGGGAGAACCGGAAGGGAGAGAGGGCCTCGTAGAGATAGGCCAGGGCAAAGAGCCAGGGGGCCTTGGTCTGGTCGCGGCGCAGGAGGAGATAGAAGAGCGAGGCGGCGCCGATCCTCACGAGGCTCTTGAGCGGGGAGAGGGAGGCGACGACCATGAAGAGGCGGCCGCCTTCAAGGAACAGGGCCACGAGGAGGAAGGCGGCCCAGGGCACCCGCGCCCAGGCCCCCCAGAGCCCCAGGAGAAAGGCCGGAAGCAGGATGTTCTGCGGGCCGAAGCCCCAGGACCACGTCTTGAGATGGTGCCAGACCTCGCCGGGGTCGAAGCTCAGGAAGAAGGGTTCGTAGAGGAAGAAGATCGCGAGCGCCAGGGGGAGCAGGGACCTTCTCCAGACGAGTTTCGGGGAGACGAAACCAGCGGCTGCCGCGCCGAGGAGCGCGCCGGCCACGTTGGTCACGATGTCGCTCAGGCCCGGGTGCCTCTTTATCAGGAAGAGCTGGACGACCTCGACGGAGCCGGAAAGGAGGAGGGCGAGCACCGCGGCGCGCACCAGCGTGCTCAACCCCGGCCCCCAGGCGAGCCCCAGGAAGAAACCGAAGGGCACGAAGAGGAGCACGTTGCTCGCCAGGTCGAACAGGGAATGGTGCTTCGACGAAAGGAGCGGCAACGACCAGTCGAACGACGACGGCGTGGCGGAAAAGTGGAAAGGATAGAGGGTGAGATAGACGATGACCAGCACGCTTAAGAGCACGCCCCACCACGGGGCCCGCGATCCTTCGAGCATTCCTCCCCCCCACAAGCTCTGGTAAATTCCTTGCGGGACGCCATGATTTTAACCCGTTATCTCTCCCAAGAAATCAGCCGAAGTTTCCTGGCCAGCTTCCTGGCCCTGAACGTGCTCCTCCTCATCTCGCGTTTGGTAACGCTTCTCGTGGATTTAGCCAACGAACAACTGCGGGCCTTCGACTACTTTCGTCTCGTGCTCTTCCTGGCCCCCTACTTTCTGACCTTCACCCTCCCGCTCTCGGCCCTTCTTGCGGTCATCCTCGTCTTCATGCGTCTTTCCCAGGATCAGGAGCTTCTCGCCTTCGAGAGCCTGGGCATCCCTTTCGTGCGATTGCTCACGCCGGTGGTGGCCCTGGGGCTGGTGACCCTCTGCCTCACCTATCTCGTGACCATTCGCTATCTGCCCTGGAGCAAGAGGGCCTTTCGCACCTTCCTCTTCGAGCTTACCGAGCGCAAGATCGCCCGCGGCATCCCGGCCAAGACCTTCGTCAACTGGTTGCCGGGGCTTTCCATCTTCGTGGAAGAGGCCTGGCGCGAGGGGCGCTCCTTTGCCCTGGTCTTCATCGTGGACGACACCGATCCGCGGAAAAGGGGCCTCATCTTCGCCAAGCGCGGTGAGCTCGAGCACACCGACGGCACGCTCGTTTTTCGGCTCTATCACGGGAGCATCCACGTGGTTAACCGCGACTACACCCAGGCCGAAGAGCTCTCGTTTGAGGAATACGTCTACCGCCTGGACGCCGCCAAGCTCGAGAAGTCGAGGCGTCGCTCCCGCGGGGAGATGACCCTGGAAGAGCTCAAGAAAAGGGCCCTCTCGTATCCTCCGGGCCACGAAAAGCGCATCTACTATCTCCTCGAATACTATCAGCGATTGACCTTTCCCTGGGCGGCCTTCCTCCTGCCCCTGATCGCCGCCCCTCTCGGGGCGAGCATCCGGGCCTCCGGGCGCGGCGTCGGGCTCGCTCTGGCGGCAGGCCTCTTCCTGGGCTACTACTTCCTTCAGTCAGGCGCCTCCTCCTTGGCGCAGAAGGGCTGGCTCTCTCCGGCGGTGGCCCTCGTCCTGCCCAACGTGATCCTGGCGCTGATCGCCGCGATCCTCATCTGGGCCGCGCAGAAGGGGAAGATCGGGATCGGAAGATGAAGCTCTACGTCCGCTATCTCCTGCGTCCCTACCTCTTCATGTTCCTCCTCCTGGCCTTCGTGTTGGTGGGCCTCTACGCCCTGGTGGAGTTCTTCGACAAGCTCGACAACGTCACCAAGGCCGGGGTGTCCTCTCGGATTCTCCTCGAATACCTCTTCTATCGCCTGCCGCAGATGCTCTTCGACCTGTGGCCCATCGTGGTCAGCCTGGCGGGTCTCCTCGCCCTCGCCTTTCTCTCGCGCGGCGGGGAACTCCTGGCCTTTCGCACCCTGGGGTTTTCCATGGGGCGGCTCTCCTGGCCCTACTTCCTCTCGGCCCTCCTCTTCAGCCTGGTCTTCGTCTTCCTCTCCGCCAACCTCCTGCCCCGGGCCACTTACCGCGCCCTCTACGTGTGGGAGGTGAAGGTCTACAAGAAGGAGCCGCGGGGACTGGTGGTCAAGGGCAGGCTCTTCTTCCGCGGGGTCAACTCCTTTTTCACCGGGCACGTGCTGCGCCCGGACGCCACCGTGCTGCGAGACGTAACCTACGCGCGGGTGGACCGGGAGGGGATGCCCGTTTTCATCATCTGGGCCAAGAAGGCCTACTATCGCCACGGGCGCTGGGTCTTCGAGAAGGGGCTCTACAAGCGCGCGGCCCAGGGGATGAAACCCGTCTGGTTCCAGAAGAAGGAATTTTCCCTGGAGTTCTCGCCGGAGACCGTGCTCGTGGTCAAGCGCATTCCCCGGGCGCAGTTCCTCGCCGAGCTGTGGAGCCAGCGGGAGTTCCTCAAGGAGGCCGGGCTTCCCACCACGATTCCGGAATCAGAGATCGCCTACCGGCTCTTCTATCCCCTGGCCGGACCGATGCTCCTTCTCCTTTCCCTTCCCCTGCTCCTCGGGCAGCGGGGCCGTCAGGCCCTGGGGCGCGGTCTTTCCCTGGGGCTTGTGGCCATCGTCTTCGGCCTGGCCGAGGTCATGGGGGCCAAGAGCCTGGGGGACATGGGCTATCTCTCGCCGCTCGTTTCCATGCCGCTCGGGCTTGTGCTCCTCCTGATCGAGGCCCTTCTTCTCTTCCGTTTGCGCCGGTTCTAGGGGAGATAGGCCAGGGTGCCGAAACGCCCGCTCCTCTTCTCGCGCCGATAGGAGAAGAACTCCTCGCGGCAGCGCGTGCAAAGTCTCGAGACGAAGATGTTTTCCGGTTCAAGCCCCTCCTTGAGGAGGAGATGCCGGCTGATGGCTGGGAGATCGAAGTGGTTTCCCGGGAGGCGGAAGCGGGCGAACTCTTCGGGGAAGAGCCTTTCCCAGTCGCGAAACTCCGCGCAGCACGGCTGGAGGGAAGGGGAGATGAAGGCGCGGAGTCTCTCGGGCGAGACGCCGAAGGATTCCCGCAGGGCCCGGATCGTCCGCGGGATGACGCCGCGCACGAGCCCGCGCCAGCCGGCGTGGATCAACCCGAGGGCCTTTCTTTCCGGTTCGTAGAGGATCAGGGCCTGGCAATCGGCCTGCTTGATGAGGAGCCCCACGCCGGGCTGATCGGTGATCAGGGCGTCGTAGCCCTCGACCTCGAGATCCTCCTCGAGGCCGCGGGCGAGAAAGACCTCGGCGCCGTGGACCTGTTTGGCCGAGACCAGGTAGCGGCAGGCGAGCCCCTCCTTGATGCGGCGGCGGTTCTCCTTTACCCGCTCCGGGTCGTCCCCCACCTCGAAGCTCAGGTTGAGGGTGGCGTAGGGGCCCTCGCTCACCCCGCCCCTGCGGGTGAACACGGCGTGGGGGATTTCGAGCGCGGAGAACCGATAGAAGGGAAGCGCGCCCTTCCTCAGGGTGAGGGGTTCTGGCTTCTTGAAGCTCGTGCTATGTTTTCGCCTCATGAGTTTGCGGGTAGGGGTGGTTTCTTATCTGAACACGGCCCCTCTTCTCTTTAGCTTGCGGGAGGAGGCTTCGGCAAGGGGCTGGACCCTGGTCGAAGATCATCCCACGAGCCTCAACGCCCTTCTGGCCGCGGGGGAGCTCGATCTCGCCCTGGTCTCCTCGCTCGAATACGCCCTGAACGCCCCGCAGTATCTCCTCCTGCCCGATGTCTCCATCAGCGCCACCGGCCGCGTGGGAAGCGTGATCCTCTTCTCCTCCGCCCCGCTCACGGCCCTTTCCGGAAGCACGGTCCTCCTCACCCCGGCCAGCGCGACTTCTGTTTCGCTTCTGAAGCTCCTGCTCGAAGACTTCTACGGCCAGAGACCGCGCTATCTCTGCGGCCCGCTTGAGGAGAACCCGCAGGTGCAGGCCTATCTGGCCATCGGGGACGAGGCCCTGCGTCTGCGCCGACATCCGCCCTTTGCCGAGGCCCACGACCTGGCGGCCCTCTGGATGGACAGAACGCACCTGCCGTTCGTCTTCGCCCTTTTCGTGGTGCGCCGGGAAGCCTGGGAAGAGAAGGCCCCGGCGGTGCGCGAGTTCGCCCGGGCGCTCTATCTCTCCCGCGCCCGCGGGCTTTCGAGCCTCTCCTCCCTCGCCGGCTACTGCGAGAGGATCTCGGGGCTTTCCGCCGGGGAGTGCCTGCTCTATCTCAAGGGCATCGAATACGATCTCTCCGGTCTCAAGCAGGAGGCCCTTTCGGTGTTCTTCAAGCATCTCGCCCGCCGCGGTGAGGTGCCCGAAGACATCGCCTTAAACTTCGTCTCCCTCTAGCCTTCGTAGCTTTTTTAGTAACCCCCTTCCGCCAAAGCGTGCTAAACTGTGACCGGAGCCGCTTCAGGGGGTGAGTTGCGTATGTCTCTTTTCAAGATCCATCCCATCGTCGTGGGGACCAAGATCTTCGACAAGGGCATGATGACCTATCAGCACGACTACGGCGTGGAGTACACCATTCCCATCTACGCCTGGCTCCTTGAGGGCAGTGACAAGAACATCCTCGTGGACACGGGCTATCTCAGCCCCATCATCTCGCCCGCGCGGGAGGAGGCCATCGGCGGCAAGATCTACACCTTCGAGGAGGGGCTTGCCAAGTGGGGGCTTAGCCCCAAGGACATAGACATCGTCCTTCACACCCATCTCCACAACGACCACTGCGAAAACGACTTCAAGTGCGTGAACGCCACTTTCTACGCGCACGAGCTGGAGTTCGAGCACCTCTATCATCCGCATCCGCTCGATTTTCGCTACATGGCCGATTTCGTGGAGGAAGTGGACCAGGGCGGACAGATGGTCCATCTCCGGGAAGACCGGGAGATCGTGCCGGGTGTCCGCATGGTGCATACGCCCGCGCACACCGAAGGCGGGATGACGATCCTCGTGGATACCGAGAAGGGGCTTGCGGCGATCACGGGTTTCTGCGTCATCATGGAGAACCTCTTTCCGCCGCAGAAGATTCTCGCCATGGAGATGGAGGTGATCCCGCCGGGAACGAACGTGAATCCGTACCTGGCCTACGACCAGGTCTTGAGGGTGAAGAAGATGGCGGACATCCTCCTTCCCCTTCACGAACCGCGTTTCGCGGCGATGGAGACCATTCCCGACGATCTGGAGCAAAATTGACGAGGAGGTGGCGAATGAAGGTCAATCCGCTCATTTTTCGCGAGTACGACATCCGTGGTCGGGTGGACGTGGACCTCACCGAGGAGGTGGCGGAGGCCATCGGCAAGGCCTACGGCACGATGATTCGCCGCCGTCGCAACGGCAAGAAGGTGGTCTGCGGGCGCGACGGTCGCCTCTCCGGCCCCAAGCTCCAGGAAGCCCTCATTCGCGGCATCCTCTCCACCGGGGTCTCGGTGATGGACATCGGCGTCACTCCCACGCCGGTGATGTATTTCTCCCTCTTCACCGTGGAGGGCCTCGACGGGGGCATTCAGGTCACGGGTTCCCACAATCCGCCGGAGTTCAACGGGTTCAAGATCTGCGTGGGGCAGGAGACGATCTACGGGCCCGACATTCAGGAGCTGCGCAAGCTCATCGAGGCCGAGGACTTCGAGACCGGCAAGGGCGAGAAGGAGACCCTCGACATCCTTCCGAAGTACAAGGCCTTTCTCAAGGAGAACATCCATCTCAAGCGGCCGCTCAAGGTGGCCCTTGACTGCGGAAACGGCGTGACGGCGCTTACGGCTCCCGACGCCTTCAAGGCCCACGGTTGCGAGGTCATCGCCCTCTACTGCGAGGTGGACGGCACCTTTCCGCACCACTTCCCGGATCCCGTGGTGGAGGAGAACCTCGCCGACCTGCGGAAGACCGTGGTGGAGCAGGGGGCGGAATTCGGCGTGGGCTACGACGGAGACGGGGACCGCATCGGGGTGGTGGATGACAAGGGGAACATCCTCTGGGGCGACCAGCTCCTCATCATCTTCGCCCGCGAGATCCTCAAGGAGCACCCCGGGGCCACCATCATCGGGGAGGTCAAGTGCTCCCAGGTGATGTACGACGAGATCGCGAGACTCGGCGGCCGGCCCATCATGTGGAAGACCGGCCACTCCCTCATCAAGAAGAAGATGAAGGAGGAAAAGGCCCTTCTCGCCGGGGAGATGAGCGGCCACATCTTCTTTGCCGACCGCTACTTCGGTTTCGACGACGCGGTCTACGCCTCCCTGCGTCTCGCGGAGATCGTCTCGGCCTCCGACGTGCCGCTTTCCGAGATGCTCAAGGACCTCCCGAAGATGGTCTCCACGCCGGAGATCCGCATCGAATGCCCGGACGAAAAGAAGTTCGAGATCGTGCGGCGTCTTACCGAGCGCCTGAAGGCCATGGGCTACAAGGTCATAGACATAGACGGGGCCAGGGTGGTGTTTGAAGACGGCTGGGGCCTGGTGCGCGCTTCCAACACCCAGCCGGTGCTGGTCCTGCGTTTCGAAGCCCGGGACGAGAAGCGCCTCGAGGAGATCCGCCGCCTGATCGAGGGCCTCCTCGAGGAGGTCAAGAAGGAGGTCTGATGGAATCCTTCGGGCAGATCGTTTCCCGCGCCTTTCCCGTGCCTGCGTGGCAGGAGAGGCTGAAGGCCATGAAGGTCCTCTCCCGCTGGGAGGAGATCGTGGGAGAGGGCCTGGCGCGGGCCACCAGACCGCGCGGGTTTTCCCGCGGCACCCTGATCCTCGAGGTGGAAGACTCCCTCTGGATGCAGCGCCTGCGGTTTGAGGAAAAGAGGCTCCTTGCCCGTCTCAACCAGGCGGCCGGGGAGCGGCTCTTCAAGGGTCTGCGTCTGGTGTTGAGCCGCGGCGGTATCCCCCGGCCCCGGTCTTCCTCCCGCAAGCTCCCTCAACCCAGCCCGGAGCTCCTCTCCCGGGTGGAGAAGGAGGTCGCGGTCATCGAGGACCCGGAGCTCCGCGAGGCCTTCAAGCGCCTGCGCCTCACCCTGCTCCTCAAGGCACGAAGAGGGCTTCGGCCTCGGGGGTATAGGGCCCACCCGGGGCCTGATAGATGAAAAAGGGCGGCTCTATCCGCAGTTCCGCACCGCCTCCCTTGCTGGCCCGCAGGCGCACGAGCCTTCCCTCGTCTCCCGGATAGGAATGGATCATCTGCAGGCCCTTGGGTTCCAGCCGGTGCTCCTTCAGGCAAACCATGAGTTCGGCCAGCCTGGTCGCCGGATAGATGATCACGAGGACCCCCCGGTGCTTGAGGAGACGGCCTGCACTGCGGATGACCTGGGGGAGGGTGGCGAGGATCTCGTGGCGCGCGATCCTCTCTTCCTCGTCCGGCGACAGGCGTCCGCGGCCCACGGGATAGAAGGGCGGGTTGGTCACCACCACGTCGAAGCTCTCCGGACGAAAGGGAGGGAGGCGCAGGTCCCCCCGCACGGCAAAGACCCTTTCCTCGAGGCGGTTCACCCGTATGTTTTGCGCCAGGCAACGTACGAGGCGGTCCTGGATCTCGAGGCCGAAGAAACGGGCCCGTTCCTCGCGTCTGGCCAGAAGCAGGCTCACCACGCCGCAGCCGGCCCCCAGCTCGAGCACGCGGGCCCCGGGCTTTAAGGGCACGAAATCCGCCAGCAAAAAGGCGTCCACGGAGAACCGGTAACCCGTGCGCGGCTGATAGAGGACGAGGTCTCGGAAGGTCTCCCGCGTGAACTCAGAATTCAACCACCACTTCTCCTTCCCGACCGAATCTCTCATACGCCGAGCCACCGGAGACGGCGATCTCCAGGAGACCGTCGCTGTCCACCAGGGCCAGGGGCGTGCCCGGAGGGGCTTCGCCGTAGGTGCGCCGGAAGGGGATCCTTTCTCCGCGAAAGATCACGGCCTTCGGGGGACGGGGGAGGCGCGCGGCGGGGATGTTGGTTATCAGGTTTCCGAAGCGATCCACGTGGATCACGGTGCCTATCAGGCGCTGCGGTTCCTCGCGCAGCGGCGGCACGGGAAGACGGACCGGATCGCGGACCGGCGGCCCGAATTCCTCGGGATCTTCTCCCCGGAAGAGATGCGCCGCGCAGGGGGCGAAGACGTCCCGCCCGTGAAAGGTGTGGCTCACCTTGGGGAGGAAGAACCGGCTGTTTTCCAGGGAAAAGGCGCGGAAGTCTTCGGTTTCGTCGAGGACAAGGGTGAAGAGGCCGTTGTCCGGTCCGATGAAGAAGCGGTCGTGCGCCTCGAGCAGGAGCCCGCGGCGCTTGGTGCCCACCCCGGGATCAACCACCGCCACGAAGATGCTCCCCGCGGGGAAATAGCGATACGAGGTCCACAGATGAAAGGCCCCGGCGAAGACGTCCTGCGGGGGGACCTCGTGCAGGAGATCAATGACCCGGGCCTCCGGGGCGAGATCGGCAATGACCCCCTTCATCACCCCGACGTAGTGGTCCTTCAGCCCGAAATCCGTGAGGAGGACGATGGGGCCTCTCTTCACTTGCTTTCCTCCTGACAACGGCCTAAAAACCATAGTGAACAATTGAGGGAGGCTTGTCCAGCGTGAAGATTGCGGTCATCGGCGCGGGTAGCTGGGGTACGGCTCTCGCCAATCTCCTGGCGAAGAAGGGAGAGCGCGTGCACCTTCTGGCCCGCAGGCCGGAGGTGGTGGAGGCCATCAATCGGCGTCACGAAAACCCCTTCTATCTGCCGAAGATAGAACTTTCTCCGAAGCTTGAGGCCACCCTCGAGGCCCCCGAGGCCCTCGAAGGGGCGGAGATCGTCGTCCTGGCCGTTCCTTCCCACGCCTTGCGGGAGACCGTGCGCTCCCTGCGTCCCCATCTCGGTCCTCCCAAGCCCCTGGTCTCCACCATCAAGGGCCTTGAGGAGGAGACGCTTCTCACCATGAGTCAGCTCCTCGAGGAGGAGCTTCCCGGGTTTCCGGTGGTCGTTCTTTCCGGGCCGAGCTTTGCCGAGGAAGTGGCTCAGGAGCGCCCCACCGCGGTGACGGTGGCAGGCTATCGGCGGGAGATAGCTGAATCCGTGCAGCATCTCTTTTCCACGGGCTACTTTCGGGCCTATCTGAGCCTCGACGTCCTGGGGGTGGAGCTGGCCGGGGCGCTCAAGAACGTGATCGCCATTGCCGTGGGCATCTCCGACGGTCTCGGTTTGGGATTGAACGCGCGGGCCGCCCTCATCACGCGCGGTCTGGCCGAGATCTCCCGGCTGGGGGTGAGGCTTGGGGCCAATCCCCTCACGTTCTCCGGGCTCGCCGGTCTGGGGGACCTGGTGCTCACCTGCACCGGGGCCCTTTCCCGCAACCGCACCGTGGGCTTGCGTCTGGGCCGCGGCGAGAAGCTCAAGGACATCCTGCGCGATATTCGCCAGGTGGCCGAAGGGGTGCGCACCACGGTCTCCGCCAGGGAGCTGGCCCGGCGCCACGGGGTGGAGATGCCCATCACCGAGGCCGTCTATCGGGTCCTCTATCACGAGGAGAGCCCGCTCGAGATGGCGCAGTCGCTTCTTTCCCGCAAGTTGAAGGAAGAGTTTGCCTAGCTAAACTTTGGCCAGACGAAGTTCGAAGGAGGCGTCCATGCCCATCTACGAATTTCGTTGCGAGATCTGCGGGGAGATCTTCGAGCGCATCCTAAAGGTGGACGAACCCTGGCCGCCCTGTCCGCGTTGCGGGGAGGAGCGGGTCATGAAGCTTCCCTCGATCTTCGGGTTCACCGACGCCGCTTCCTTCCGGAGCGAGAGGGAGCAGGCCATCCTGAAGCGCGCCCGCGACTATCTGGTGGACGGGAAGGTGGGCGAGGCCAAGCGCTTCCTGGAAAAGGCCAAGCAATACGTGAAGACCGAGCGCGTCTCCAGGCTGGCGGATGCCCTCCAGCAGCGGAAACCGGTCAAGGGCGGTTACGTGAGTCGTACGGAGCTGGTGGTGACCAAAAAGAAGGATTAGTCGAGGACTTTCTTGATCTCTTCGAGGAGCTGACGGAAGGTGAAGGGCTTTTTCAGGATGCGGAAGGACTTTTCGTCGAAGCCGTATTTCTTGAGCACGTGCTCGGCGTAGCCGGAGATGAAGATGATGATGAGATGGGGGGCTTCCCGCTGGAGGCGGCGGTAGAGCTCCACGCCGTCCATCCTGGGCATGACCACGTCGGTGATGATGAGGTCCACCTGATAGTCGTTTTCGCGAAGCCAGTTGAGGGCTTCTTCTCCATTTCCTGCGGTGACTACTTCGAAGTTTTGACCCTCCAGCATTTCGGCGAGCATTTCGCGAATATGGGGTTCGTCCTCCACGATGAGGATACGTTGTTTTGTCACTTTGGGTCCCTCTATTGACGACCGTGGGAGATCTTTCTGGCCGTCCTCCCTTACTTCTTTTTCCAGTGGAAGGAGAATCTCAAAAGTAGTACCCCTTTTGAGCTCGCTTTCAACCTTAATTTCCCCCCCCGCGCGTTTTACCAGGGAAAGAATAATATTCAACCCCAGGCCCGAACCCTCGCCTGGGGCTTTCGTAGTGTAAAAGGGCTCAAAGATATGGGCAAGGGCCTCTTGTGAAATTCCTTGCCCGGTATCGGATACGCGCAGAATGGCGCAGGGCCCGCGGTCCGTGGTCTCCACGCGCCGGGTCTCGATGGTGAGCTTCCCCCCGTAGGGCATGGCGTCCCGCGCGTTGATGATGAGATTGGTCAAGATGTGCTGCACCTCTTCGAAGGAGAGCCTCACGGGCAGGGGGTCCTCGCAGAAACTGGTTTCGAGTTCGATCTTTTCCCCGAGAAACTTGCGGATGAGATCTATCTGCTCCTGGATGGCGCTGTTGAGTTCGGTGTAGCCCCCGGTGTGCTCTTCCACCCGGCCGCGCGAGAGGATGAGGAGCTGTTTGATCATCTTCGAGCCGGACTCCACGGCCTTCTGAATGCGGTCGAGATAGAGCGAGATCTTTTCGTCCTCCTGCACGCGCAGGCGGAGGAGGTCCAGATAGCCCCCGACGATGGCCAGGATGTTGTTGAACTCGTGGGCCACGTTTCCGGTCATCTTGCCGAGGATTTCCATCTTCTGGGAGCGGATGAGCTCTTCTTCGTGGTGTTTGAACTGGGTGACGTCCTCCATCATGCCGAGGCGCACGAGGCTTTCGTCGAGCCAGGGGATGTAGACCTCGTGGCTCCGGAGCCATCGTCCCCGGCGTCGGTCGAAGAACTCGCGCACTTCCTTGAGCCCGACCCGGGCCTCTCGGAGCCGGCAGAAACCGCAGGGGGCCTCCTGGCCGAAGAGCACGCGATAGCAGGGCTCCTTGCCCACCAGCCGGTCGCCGAAGTATTCGCGGAAGTAGGAGTTGTGATAGAGGATGCGGCCGCTTACCGGGTGCACCACGTAGACCATGACCGGAAGGTTCTCGAGGATGGTGAGGAGCCGCTCCTGGGCCAGCTTGAGGGAGGTGATGTCCCGGCCCAGGATGAGGACGCGCTTCTCCTCGTCGCAATGGAAGAAGATGAAGCAAAACTCCCACCAGAAGCGTTTTTCCCCGCGGCGGAAGGAGACGATCTCCTTGAGGGTGGTCTCCTGCCTTACGGCCTTTTGGTGAAGATGGGCGAGCTTGTCGAGGAGCGGCCGGAACCCGGGGCGCAGCTCGGCGATCTGGCGGAAGTTGAGGCCGTGGTAGATGTCCCGCTTGAACTGGAGGAGGTTCAGGAGGTTTCGGTTGGCGAGCAACCACCGCCCCGTGGCGTCCACCAGGAGCACGATGTCCGGCATGTGGTTCAGCAGTTCCTGAAAGACCCGGCTGACGTCGAGGAACTCGCCTTCCCGCTTCTGGCGCTTGAGGGCCAGGGAGAGGCTCTCGGCGAGCTTCCTGAGGAGGGCTAGCTCCTCTTCCGTAGGCTCCCTCCTTCCGAAGTCGAGGAGGATGATGCCGGCCCACCATTTGCCCTCGAAGAGGGGGAGGACGTAGAATGTGTCCTGGGTCTCCTCGACAAAGCCGAGGGCCTCGATCTCCAGCGGTTCGAGGCGCAGCGGCCCCTCGGGGACCTTCGTTTCCAGGCCGGGAGAGACCTGCTGATAGTCTATGGTGTCGGGGAAGGCGTTTAGGCCGTCTTCCCGTTCCCAGGAGCAGATGCGGTGGGCCACCAGTTGCCAGCGATGGTCGAGCCGGTTGTAGTAGACCGCGGCGCGTTTCAGCTTGAAGATTTCTCCCAGTTCGGCGAGAAAGGTATCCAGGGGGAGATGATACCGGGAGGCAAAGAGACGATTGACGAGATCGAGGATCTTCAGGTTGTTCATCTACTCCCCGCCCCAGAAACTTGGACTTTGATCCTTTTATCGTTAGGTTCGAGAAAAAACAAGGTTTGGGGGCCCGAATCGTGAAGACGAGGCTTACGGAAACCGTAAAGGCCGCGGGTTGAGCGTCCAAGCTGCCGCCAGCGGAGCTGGTGGAGATACTCAAGAGTCTTCCGCACTTTGAAGACCCCAATCTCCTCGTGGGGTTCGAGGGCTCGGCGGATGCGGCCATCTATCGGTTGCGGGAGGACCTGGCTCTGGTCTGCACGCTCGATTTCTTCACCCCCATCGTGGACGATCCCTACTGGTTCGGTCAGATCGCCGCGGCCAACTCCCTTTCCGACGTTTACGCCATGGGCGGACGACCCGTGCTTGCGCTCAACATCGTCTGCTTCCCCAAGAAGGGCCTGGACAAGGACATCCTCCGGGAGATCCTGCGCGGCGGGGCGGAGAAAGTGCGCGAAGCCGGGGCCGTGCTCGCCGGAGGCCACAGCGTGGACGACCGGGAGATCAAGTACGGCCTCTCCGTGGTGGGGGTCGTGCATCCGGAGCGCTATCTCACCAACGCCGGTGCAAGGCCCGGAGACCGGCTCTTCCTCACCAAACCCCTGGGCACGGGGATCATCGCCACGGCCGTGAAGGGCGGTGTGGCTGACGAGGCCGCGGCCCGGCGGGCCATGGAGATCATGGCCACGCTCAACCGCGCGGCGGCCGAGGCCATGGAGGAGGTGGGGGTCAGCGCGGCCACCGACGTCACGGGTTTCGGGCTCCTGGGGCACGCCCTGGAGATGGCCGAGGCAAGCGGCGTGAAGCTGGTGATCTCCGCCGGCAAGGTCCCGGTGATCAAGGAGGCCCTGGGTTTTGCCCGCCTGGGCATCATCCCCGAGGGAGACTACGAGAACATCAGGTTCTGCGAGAAGAAGGTCCGCATCCTTCCCGGCGTGCCGGAAGAGAGGGTCTTTCTCTTCTACGACGCCCAGACCTCCGGAGGCTTGCTGGTCAGCGTGCCCGAGGAAAGGGCCCCGCGCTTCTTCGAGAAACTGCTGGAAAAAGGGGTCTTTGAAGCCGCGGAGATCGGCTACGTCGAGGAAGGCGAGGCCCAGGTGGTCGTGGAGCCTTAGTTCTTGGCGGTCTCCTCCTTGAGGAGGCTCGAGATCTGCTCCTCAAGGAACTTCTTGCCCACGTAGCCCACGAACTTGCGCACGATGCGCCCTTCGCGGTCTACGAGGAAGGTGGTGGGCAAAAGGTCCGGCCAGCCAAAGGCGGAGAGCACCTTTTCGTCGGCAATGGCCACGTAGTAGGTGATGCCCTTCGAGCTGATGAGATGGGGCAGGAGCCTTTCCCCGCCTTCGTCCACCATGAAGCTGATGATCTCCACGCCCTTGGGCTTGAATTCCTTGTAGAGCTCGGAGAACTCGAGGAGCTCCACCTGGCAGGGCGGGCAGTAGGTGGCAAAGAAGTTCACGATGAGGATCTTGCCCTTGAAGTCCTTGAAGGTGAGCTTCTTCCCGCTGGGGTTGAAGAGGTTCAGTTCGAGGTCCCAGGGGATGGTGTTGGCAGAAGCAAGGGAACCCAGGCTCAGCCAAAGGACGACGATGAGAACGGCGCCGATGGTTATCTTGCGCATCAAATCTCCTCCATGCTTTCGATTTTGGTGGCTAGGCCGCAGATGACCTTGGCCAGGCGTTCGGCGAACATTTTACCCTTCTCCGCCGAGGCCTTGGAAGGGTCTCCCCAGACCCCACCGGGCCAGAAACGCCGCTTGTGGCGTACCAGGATGGGCTTGGGAAAGGCCGGGTATTCCTCGGGGCTCGTGCCCTTTACCAGGTCCGGGAAGAAGTGGAGCATGAGCGAGGTCTCGAACTCACCGGCGTGCGAATCCCGCGGCGTCTCGAGGAGGTCGAGCGCTCCTTCCCGCAGGAGATCGAGGATCGAAGCCACGGCGATCTTCACTCCTTCCACCCTTTCCAGGAATTCCTCGGCTGCGTCTATGAGGTATGCAATGTGCGTGCCTCCGGCGTGCCCGGAAAGGACCAGGAAGTTCCTGAGGCCCTGGCGATGGTAGGATTCGAGCAGGTCAAGGAGCAGGGCGCGGAGGGTTTGGCCGCGGATGCTCACGGTGCCCGGATGCTCGCGGGTGCTTCGGCAAAGCCCGTAGAAGACCGGCGGCGCCACGAAAAGGGGCCGCCGCTGCGCGGCGAGCTTGGCGATCTCGTACATCTGGAGCGTGTCCGTGCCCAGAGGGAGGTGCCGCCCGTGCTCCTCCACGGACCCGAAGGGTAGCACGATGGTGCGGGTCTTCTTGAGGCCTTCTTCGAATTCTTCCATGTTGAGATCGGTGATTAACATGCCTCCCAAATTAGAAGGCCCTTTGCCGGGCGTCAATCAGCAGGGCTGAAGAAAGTGCGGGAAATGATTAAAATTTGGAGGAGACCAAGGCGCCATATTTTGGCTGAAAACCGGAAAGGACATGAAAAAGGTCTTTATTCGCACTTTCGGCTGTCAGATGAACGAATACGACTCCGAGCGCATGCTGTTGCTCCTGAAGGACGAGTACGTGCCCTGCGCCGAGCCCAAGGAGGCGGACCTCATCCTGGTGAACACCTGTTCGGTGCGGCAGAAGGCCGAGGAGAAGGTCTACGGCCTGGTGGGGCGGCTCAAGCATCTCAAGCGTTCCCGGCCCGAGCTGGTCATTGGGGTGTGCGGATGCGTGGCCCAGCAGGAAGGCGAGAAGCTCCTCAAGCGCCTGCCGCACGTGGATCTCGTGCTCGGACCGCAGGCGGTCTATCGTCTTCCCGAGGCCCTGGCCAAGGTGCGGGCCGGAGAAGGGCCGGTGGTGGACGTGGAGTTCCGGAAGGGGTTTCGCCAGCCGCTGGTCCTCCCGGAGTTCGACGGTCATCGCCCGGTCAAGGCCTTCGTGACCATCATGCAGGGGTGCGACAACTTCTGCGCTTACTGCGTGGTGCCCCACACGCGCGGGCGAGAGGTGAGCCGCCCGCCGGAGGAGATCCTGGCCGAGGTCGAGTGCCTCGTGCGCCAGGGCGTGCGGGAGGTCACCCTCCTCGGCCAGAACGTCAACTCCTACGGACGCAAGGAGAAGGGTTTTCCGAGCTTTGCCGCCCTCCTGCGGGAGGTGGCCTCGATTCCGGGCTTGTGGCGCGTGCGTTTCACCACCAGCCATCCCAAGGATCTCGACGAGGAACTCATGCGCTGCTTCGCCGAGGTGCCGGAAGTGTGCGAGCATCTCCATCTGCCCGTGCAAGCGGGTTCCAACCGGGTGCTGGCGCGCATGAACCGGCGCTACACCCGCGAGGAGTACCTCGAGAAGGTGAGGCGCCTGCGGGAGATCTGTCCGGAGATCGCGCTCACCACCGACATCATTGTCGGGTTCCCCGGTGAAACCGACGAAGACTTCCGGCAAACGCTCTCCCTGCTCGAGGAGGTGCGCTATCACGAGATCTTCTCCTTCAAGTACTCCGACCGTCCTCTGGCGCGGTCCACCGCCTTTGAGGACAAGGTCCCGGAGGAGGAGAAGGCCCGGAGGCTGGCGCTGGTGCACGAGCTACAGAACCGCATCACCCGCGAGATCAACGAGTCTTACATCGGGCGGGTGGAGGAAGTTTTGGTGGAGGGTCCCAGTCCGGGCAATCCGGAGTTGCTCACCGGACGCACCCGCACCAACCACGTCGTAAACTTCGAAGGCCCCGCGGGTTTGAAAGGCCAGCTCGTTCATGTTTTGATTGAAGGGTGCGGCCAACATTCCCTCAGGGGCCGCTATCTGGAGACGGTCAATCCGCCGAAGGGGGAAGCTTGATGAAGGTAAAAATGAAGGTCCAGGCGATTGCCTTGGATCCGGTCTCGAACAGTCCGGTGATGATCCTGCGCGAGGAAGAGGGGGAAAGAGCGCTTCCCATCTGGATCGGGCTGCTTGAGGCCACGGCCATTGCCACGAGACTTGAGAACATCCAGTTTTCGCGTCCCATGACCCACGACCTGATGATCAACATCCTCGATCACCTGGGCATCAAGATCCCGCGGATCGAGGTCTGCGATCTCAGGGACAACACCTACTACGCCCTGATCACCCTGGACATAGACGGACGGGAGGTCCAGATAGACGCCCGTCCGAGCGACGCCGTTGCCCTGGCTCTCCGCACCGGGGCCGAGATCTGGGTCCACGAAGAGGTCTTCCGCAAGAGCAAGGCCCTCGAGGAAGCGGCCAAGAGCGAGGAGAAAGAAGGCGGCGAGGCAGCCGCGGAGCAGGACCAGGACAAGGAAAAGCTCAAGGAGCTCCTGGAGAAGCTCGATCCCACGGCCATCAGCAAGTACAAGATGTGATGTTTGATCTCCACTGCCATTCCATCTTCAGCGACGGAGAACTCATCCCGGCCGAACTCCTGCAAAGGGTGAAGGTGATGGGCTACGAAGCCGTGGCCATCACCGACCACGCGGACCACGCCAACATTGACCTCATCGTGCCCCGCCTGCTGGCGGCGGCCCGCGCCTTGAACCAGATCTCGGAGACCAAACTCATCCCCGGGATCGAGATCACCCACGTGCCGCCCCCGATGATCCCGGAGCTGGTTTCGCGGGCGCGGGCCCTGGGCGCGGAGATCGTCGTCGTCCACGGCGAGACCTTGGTCGAACCCGTGGAACCGGGGACGAACCTGGCGGCCATCCGCGCCGGGGCGGACATCCTGGCCCACCCCGGCCTCATCTCCGAAGAGGAGGTGAAGCTCGCCGCTGAGCGGGGTGTCTTCCTCGAGCTCTCCGGCCGCAAGGGGCACAGCCTGACCAACGGCCACGTGGCGGCCCTGGCCCGCCGCCTCGGAGCGCCGCTGGTCATCAACTCCGACGGCCACGCGCCCGGAGACTTCATGACCCCGGAGTTTGCCTTCCGCGTGGGTCGCGGCGCCGGACTTTCCGAAGAGGAAGTTCGCGAACTGTATCGTCAGGCGCGGCAGAGGTTTCTGGAGGGCGCCTCTTCCTGATTTTTTCTCCCGTAAAAAGCCCACTTAACCCTCCAAACCCTCTCAGCCTATTTGCCAAATCCCCGATTTTTGAGTAATTCGTTTGCCCAACACCGGGTGAGGAGTGAACCATGGAGAAACAGATCAACCACGTCCTCATTGCCAACCGTGGCGTACCGGCGGTCCGCATCATGGACACCTGCCGGGATCGGCGCATCAAGACCACGGCCATCTACAGCACGGCCGACCGTCTGGCCTACCACGTGCGTCTGGCTGACCAGGCCGTCTGCATCGGGGAGCCGCCTCCGCTTGAGTCCTATCTCAACATGGAAAAGATCATCGGGGCGGCCCTGAAGGTGGGGGCCGACGCCATCCATCCCGGATGGGGGTTCCTGGCGGAGAACGCCGACTTCGCCGAGATGGTCCAGGATGCCGGGCTCATCTGGATCGGCCCTCCGCCCAAGGTCATCCGGGCCATGGGCGACAAGGTCGAGGCCAAGAAGTACGCCCGTCAGGCCAACGTGCCCACCATCCCGGGCATAGACAACGTCAAGGACATCGAGGAACTCAGGCGCTGGATCAAGGAAGAGAACGTGGATTTCCCCATCATGCTCAAGGCCGCGCGCGGCGGCGGCGGAAAGGGCATGGTGAAGGTGGAAAGCGAAGAACAGCTCCCCATCGCCTTCAACCAGGCCAAGTCCGAGGCCATGAAGGCCTTTGGTGACGATACCCTCCTTGCGGAGAAGTACATCCAGAAGGGCCGCCACATCGAGGTCCAGATCGTGGCGGACACGCACGGCAAGGTCCTCCACCTCTTCGAGCGCGAGTGCACCCTCCAGCGGCGCAACCAGAAGATCATCGAGGAGGCCCCTTCGCCCTCCATAGACGAAGACCTGCGCGAAGAGATCTGCTTCACCGCCGTGCGCCTCATGCGCGAGATCGGCTACACCTCCGCCGGCACGGTCGAGTTCATCTTCGATTCGGCGACCAACAAGTTCTACTTCCTCGAGGTCAACACGCGGCTCCAGGTGGAACACGGCGTGACCGAGCTCATCACCGGTCTCGACATCGTCTCCCTCATGCTCGACGTGGCCGAAGGCAAGAAGCTTCCCGTGCGCCAGTCGGAGATCAAGGCCAATCGTTGGGCCCTTGAGGTGCGGCTGAACGCCGAAGACCCCATCACCTTCAATCCCTCCTTCGGCACCATCACCCGTCTCCAGCTCCCGCAGGGGCCGGCGGTGCGCATCTCTCAGGGCGTTTACGAAGGAGCCGACATTCCGCCTTACTACGACTCTCTCATCATGCTCATCATGACCGCCGGGCAGAACCGCGAGGCCGCCATCCGCACCATGGATCGGGCGCTGGGGCGTGACCTTCGGGTGGAAGGGGTGAAGACCATTGCTCCGCTCCTCCTCTCGATCATCCGGCATCCATCCTTCCGGGCGGGGCATTTCTCCACCACCTTCATCGAGGAACATCTCAACGAACTGGTGGCCATGTTCAAGGAGAAGAGCACCGAGGACGAGGTGCTCAAGATCGCCAAGTTCGTGGCGCGGGTCTCGGCCCTCGGGCCGCAGCCCTGGATGTAGTTCGGAGCGAGATCAGAAAGGGAGTGTGAGCCATGTGGAACATCGTCAAACCCGGAATGACGCCCCGCGAGATCGTCAAGACCCTCCGCGATCTCGACGGGGTCATGTTTACCTCTACCGGCATGCGCGATGCCGGCCAGTCGGACTACAAGAACCGCCATCGCATCTACGACCTGGCCACGCTGGCCCCCTACTACGAGAAGATGGGGCTTTTCAGCTCGGAGTGTCACGGCGGGGCCAGATGGCACGTGGGCATCATGAACCGCCGCGAGGATCCCTTCGAGGAGATCCGCATCCTGCGGGAGAAGATGCCCTCGGTCCTCCTCCAGACGCTCATCCGGGAGACCAACCTCTGGGGATACCGGCCCTATCCCAAGAACGTCATCGAATACGTCGTGGCCCGGGTGGACATAGACGTCTGGCGTTGCTTTTCGTTCTTGAACGACATCCGCAACATGCGCACCGTGGCCGAGATCGTCATGAAGCGCGGGCGCCTCTTCGAGCCGGCAATCTCCTTCACCCAGGCCGACTGGACCACGGACGAATACTACCTCTCCGTGGTGGACGAGATCGTTGACCTCTGCGGCGGTGTGGACGAGATCGTCCTCTGCATCAAGGACATGGCCGGAGTGGGGAGCCCCAAGCGCATCGCCCAGCTGGTGGACGCCATCAAGCAGAAGTATCCGGACCTCGTCATCCACTACCACCGCCACACCACCGACGGTCTGGCGCTTCCGGCCTATCTCGCCGCGGCCCAGGCCGGGGCCAAGATCCTCGACGTGGAGGAAGATTCCCTCACGCGCTTCTACGGTCAGCCGCCGATTCTTGCGGTCCACGCCTATCTCGAGGAGGCCGGGGTCAAGGTGCATCTCAATCGCCAGGCCGCCGAGGACGCGGTCCAGAAGGTGCGCGAATGGATCAACCAGTACGCCTGGGCCGAGAGCCCCTTCAAGGGCTTTGACCACAACGTCACCAAGCACAAGATGCCCGGCGGAGCCTTCCCCAGCTCCTTCGAGCAGGCGGAAAAGGGCGGGTTCCTCCATCTCATGCCGCAGATCCTGCGCGTCATGTCCCTCTACAACCGCATCGTCAAGTACTTCGACGTGACTCCCGGCTCCCAGATCACCTGGGTCACCTGCTCGGGCATGGTCAACAGGTACGCCAAGGAGCGGGGGCTCAAGGGGGTCGAGCATCTCATCCGCCTGCTGACCAAGTTCGTCGAAGAGGTGGATCAGGACTTCGACAAGATGACCCCCGAGGAGCAGGAGGAGTTGCTCCAGCTCTTCCGCACGGCTCCGGGAGACTTCAAGAACCTCATCCTCGGGAAATACGGCCGTCTGCCCCAGGGCTGGCCGGCGGACTGGGTCTATCAGAGCGCGTTTGGCGACGAATGGAAGGAAAAGATCAAGGAACGCACGGACAAGAGCCCGCTTGAGACGGTCAAACCCGACGACCTCGACAAGCTCCGCCGCGAGCTCGAAGAGCAGATCGAGCGCAAGCCCACCGAGGAGGAGTTCATCCTCTTCCTCATGCACCCCAAGGATGCCGTGGAATACATCAAGTTCCGCGACGAGTACGGTCAGGCCCCGCTCGTGCTCCCCACCAACGTCTGGCGCGAGGGTCTGAAGAAACCCGGCGACAAGGTGGACTTCGACCTCGACGGCAAGCCCTACACCATCGAGCTCGTCTCCGTGGGTTCGGAGCACGAGGGCCTCATCCACGTGGTGATGAAGGTGAACAACAAGACGCGGGTCTACACCGTGGAGACCCCGCGGGCCAAGAAGAAGGAGATCAAGAAGGCCTCCGGGCCCAACCAGATCGGGGCGCCGATCAGCGGAAACGTCTGGCGCATCGGCAACCCGCAGCGCGGCACCCTCAAGGTGGGCGACATCGTGCACAAGGGCGAGGAGATCGCCAACATCGAGGCCATGAAGATGGAAAACGCCATCGTGGCCCCGTTCGACGCCCAGATCGTGGCCATCCACGTGAAGCTGAACGACACCGTGGAAGAAGGCCAGCTCATGTTCGAGCTGAAACCCCTCGAAAAGTAACCCTGCCTCAAGGGTTTGGGCTTCCAGGGGCTCCCGCAAGGGAGCCCTTTTTCGTGTCAAGAAATTGCCACAATCTTGCGATTCTTTTGTGATCTCACCCCGCTAGCCTCCCGCCAAAACCTTCTTGAAGGAGGGAGGCATGCGTTCTCTTTTGCTCGTCTTTTTGTGCTGGACCCTTTTGGTCTCCGCGGTCTGGGCGAGCTCGGTGGATCATCCCCTCCTGCGCATCCTGGTGCGCAAAGGGATCCTCACCGAGGAAGAGGCCCGGGAGGTCCTCAAGGAGCTCGCCGCAGAGCAACAAAAGATGCAACGGGAGGAGAAAAAGGAGATCGTCACCGAGGCCGTGGCCCGCGCCAAGGAGGAGGCCGTACCCCGGGCGCTCAGAAACATCAAGCTCGGCACCCTGACCTACGTTGACTTCTCCGCCGGCCGGGAGGGCGGGGAGGACAAGAGCCGCTTCGAGATCACGCGCGGTTACCTGAACTTCAAGGCCAGGCTCAACCCCTGGCTCTCCTTCCGGCTCACGCCGGACGTGCACCGGGAAGCAGGCGGGGACCTCAACGTGCGCATCAAGTACGCCTATGCCGGCCTCAAGCTCCCTGACGTGGGCTTCCTCACCAACGTGAAGTCCGAGATCGGCCAGGGCCACTTCCCCTGGCTCGACTTCGAGGAGCACATCAACCCCTATCGCTGTCAGGGCACCATGCCCCGCGAGCGCGCCGGGACCTTCAACTCCGCCGACGTGGGCGTCGGGGTGATGGGCTACTTCGGCGGCCAGTTGCCGGCGGACTACGTGCGGGAGCTCACGCGCCACTATCCCCTCTTCAACCACTATGCCGGGCGGTTCGGGTCCTGGCACTTCGGCGTCTACAACGGTTCCGGCTATCACGAGAAGGA
>JAADCO010000109.1 GCA_013154385.1 Thermodesulfobacteriota bacterium | reverse complement strand
TGATGAGGCGCTTCATGGCCAGCGCACTGGCCATGGCGTCCGGGTCCGCCCAGATCATGATGAGCACGCGGTCTTCCTTCTTGAACTGAGAGAGGAGGGCACGGACACGTTCCCGGTTGGACTTGAACTTCGTGACCTTGGGCTCGATCTTCTTTTGTTCGTCGTTGTTGTTGGAGTTGTTCTGGTTCTTATTGGGCATGATGGTAGAGTCTAAAGGGGCGGGTTAGCTCTTGAAACTCCTCGATTCCGGCGTCAAGTTGATCCTCCCAGGTTTCCCTCTCCAGCAAACGTTCCCGAATCGCTTTCGTCCCAACTATAATGTCAAATGGCCAGGCTTGCCATTCGAACTCGTAGGGAGGCCAACGAAAGGCAAACTCTTCGTGGACCCCGGCGATGGCCGCAAGGATGGTCAGGGTGGTGCGCACGGGCCTGAAGCTTTCCGCCTCCACCACGTGGAGGGCCAGCCCGCGGCAGCTCCGTCCGGCCCACTTGTCGAACCAGGGCTCGAAAGAAAGGCCCCTCAACACCGCCCCCGGAAGCTCCGGCAAGATGGAGAGGACCTCCCGCACGGCGAGCCACGGAGCGCCGAAGACCTCAAAGGGGGTGGTGGTGCCCCGCCCTTCGGAGAGATTCGTCCCTTCAAGCATCACCTGACCGGGATAGACCAGGGCCGTCTCGAAACGGGGCATGTTGGGCGAAGGGGGCACCCACGGAAGCCCCGTGTCGGGGAAGAACCCTTCGTCCCAACCCGTGAACGGGACCACGCGCAGGGCAAGGTCAAGCCCCCGTGCGTGCCGGAAGTGGAGGGCGAGCTCTCCAATCGTTAAGCCGTGACGCATGGGCAACGGATGCAACCCCACAAAGGAGACCAGCTCCGGATCGAGCATCGGCCCTTCGACGGCTCGCCCCAGAGGATTGGGACGATCAAGAACCACGACCTCCTTCCCCTCCCGGGCGCAGGCCTCCATGGCGAGGAGCAGCGTCCAGATGTAGGTGTAGACCCGGCATCCCACGTCCTGCAAGTCTACGAGGAGGACGTCTATCTCCGCGAGGTGTTCCGGCTCCGGGGCCAAGCGCGGCCCGTAGAGACTGATCACCGGAAGGCCGGTCTCCTCTTCGACGAAATCCGCCGAAGGGATCATGTTGGCCTGCTGTTCACCGAAGAGCCCGTGCTGAGGCGAGAAGAGGAGACGCAGGTCGTCGCCGAGGAGGCCCTTGAGGAGCCTCCAGGCCGGACGCAGGCTTCCGTCCACCGAAGCCTGATGGCACAGGAGCCCCACCCTCCGGCCCTTGAGGTCCGCGGGCGGATCTTTGAGGAAGTTTTCGAGACCGGTCCTAACCATAATAGAAAAGCCGCCTGTCTTTTCGACAGGCGGCCTTCCTTACCATCCCGTTTGAAGAGGGACTATTCTTCCTCTTCGAGCTCCGGCGGCGGGAGATATTCGGACTCTTTCTTGGCCGCTTCTTTGATCTGGTCGATCTTCTCGAGCACGGCCTCTACCACCTCGGGGCCGAGGGACCGCTTTTCCACCACCTGGTTGAAAAGCTCCCTCATGAAGGCCACCGGGAGGTCGGTAATGGCACCGCGGGAGTCAACGCGGGCCGTTTCGAACTCCTGAAGGATGCGGTCCTTGAGTTCCTCGGTGACCTTGACCTCCAGGAGGCGAAGCTCACCGCCGAACATGTACTTAATATGTTCCTCCAAACCGGTACCCCGGATCTTGGCCATCCGGTGGTCGTCCAAAAGTACTACCATGAAATATTCAGCCATTTTTAACCTCCTCCGAAGAAGTGTTTGTTTTCGGTTTAAAGATCCTCAAGATCGACTTCGAGTTCCTTCTCCTTGTTGATTACGTAATTCTCGTTGCAGAAGGGATAGCCGAACTTCTTCCACCATTTGACGATGACCCGGTAAACCTCGGGACGCATGATGATGGTGGGCGGCTGGACACCCTCGGCCACCATGCCGCGCAGGAAGCTACCGGAGAGCTTCTCACGCTTGTGGCCGCAGGTCTCAGAGTAGGCCATTTCCTTACAGGTCGGGCAGTAGGCAAATTCACGCATATTCTGAGGCCTGATGTTCAGACCGTAGGGCACATCGGTGGGAGGAGCAGGGAACCCGTAGCTCGGGATACCCTTGGTCCAGAGGATCTGCGTGGCCCACTTGTCGTAGTACTCACCAACCGCCGCGTGGTCACGGCCAAACATGTGGTGCGTGCAACCCATGTTCTGACGGATGATACCGTGGAGGAGGGATTCAAGCGGGTTACCGTAACGCATATCCCAAAGGACGATGCTCGGCATGTGACGCTGAGGCTTAATGTAACCGCCCTTGTTCACCGCCTCGTGTCCTTCGACGATGGCCTCGTCCGGATAGTCACCACGACGCTTCACGCCGATGACGGCGTTGACCAGGATGCCGTGGCAGGGCTCCACATCGCCGGTGAAGGCCGCGCACTTCATCAGGAACTCGTGACCCACGTGGGGCACGTTACGGGTCTGGTGGTTGATGACCGTCCGCCAGCCGCGACGGTCGAACTCCTCACGGCTCTTGCGCGGCGGGAACCAGAACCTGTCGAAGGGCTCACGGAACTTGGGCTCGTTGATGATGGTGTACTTACCAGCCAGCACCACCGGCTGAAGGCTGCGGTAGATCACCCAACCGGGGTGCTTCTTGTCGAAGGGCTGCTTCACCACCTCCGGGTTCCTCTCCGGGGTACCGAAGGTGAGGTGGGCCAGCTCTTCGGGGTTGTCAATGCGCCATACCTCTTCGATGTCAAGAATGGCAAAGGGCTTGCCCTTGAGGTTCAGGACCAGACGGTCACCAGGGCCTACACCCAGCTTCTTGTAGTCCTCTTCGCTGATATCGAAGACGAGCGGATAGGGGAAGATCCACTCATTGAGCAGGCGGCGCTCCTTGAGGATGCGCTCCACCTCGGCCTGCTTCATGGAACCCTCAACCGGGCTGAAGAAGCCGTAGCAAATGGACATGATCTCACGATAGACGTTACGTACCGGAACGCCCGTCTCAAAGTGGAGGGTAGGCTTAATGTCGTAAGAGGGGCAGCCTTTGATCATCTTCTTCGCTGCGTCTTTGTCCGTAATCACCCTTTCGACCAGCCTGCCTCCATGAGGCAAAGGACGTTCAATGAGAAACCTCGACATCGGACACCTCCTTATAGTTTTGATTCGCTAAGGTCGCTCCTTGGACCAAAAGCCTTTATAAACCCAAAACCCCGAAATTAAAAACGCGGTTCTGCGCTCTATAGTTCAAAAAACAGCGATTTTTGAGGCGATTATCGCCATTCCTTTGGGAAGATGGCCTTGATTTCTTGCTTGTATTTCCTTAAGACCTCCGAGACCGATCATCTCCTGACCTTAGAGAAGGTCCCCCGGCTTGTCAAAGGGAAATTTCGCCCAATTCGGCCCTCAAAACCCCTTCAGAGAGGAAAAATCTCGGCGAGACTTTTCTTGACCCATGCCTTGGGCTATCCTAGCAAGGACCTTGACGGGCAAGCACTTGCCAGGAGGAGTTTCATCATGACCATCATGGAGGACTCCCTTCCCACCGAAGGGGAGGGCATCAAGCTCATCTTAGGGGAACCCATCCAGCGCGACTTCTTCTACATCTACCACGGAAACATCATCTACTCCGAAGGAGGTCCCCAAACCCTCTACGTCATGGACCACGAGTTCTGGGGGCGCATCCTCTTCCTGAACGGGACCCTTCAGTTCACCACGAGGGACGAGTTCATCTACCACGAGGCCCTGGTCCACGTGCCCGTCCAGAGCCGGGCCCCCGGGGCCATCAAGAAGGTCCTCATCTGCGGCGGGGGCGATTTCGGCGCCGCGCGGGAGCTCCTCAAGTACCCCGACATCGAAAAGGTCATCATCGCGGACATAGATCCCCGCGTCCCCGAAGTGGTGAAGAAGTACTTTCCCGAACTCCTTCCGGCAGACGACTCGCGCCTTGAGGTGCTCATCACCGACGCCTACAAGCTGGTGGAAAAGATGGTCCACGAGCACCGGGAGACCTTCGACCTGGTGATCATAGACTCCACCGATCCCGACATCCCCTCCGGGGAATACATCCTCGAACTCTCCCACTCCCTCTTCAGCGACGACTTCCACCATCTCCTGAAGGAGCTTGCCCCCGACGGCATCATCGTGCAGCAGGCAGCCACCCCCTTCACCATGAAAAACGTGCTCGACTGGACCTATCAGACCTTCGCGCGGGTCTACGGAGCCGACGAGGTCTTTTGCTATCGCGCGGACATCCCCTCCTTCGGCGGGGACAACGCCTACATCATGCGTTATCCCGGGAAAGATCCCGAAGAACCCAAGCGCCAGGAGCTCGAAGACACCAAGTACTACACCCACGCGGTCCATCGAGCCTCTTTCGCCGTGCCCAAGTTCTGGCAGGAGGTCCTCAAGAAATGAAAGTCCTCGGCATCCTCGGTTCTCCCCGTCCCTTCGGTGGCAGCGCCCAGCTCCTCCACTGCGCTCTCGAAGCCGCCCGGAGAGAAGGGGCGGAGGTCGAAGCGCGCAGCGTCTACGAAGGCGAGATCAAGCCCTGTCAGGGTTGCATCCAGGACGAAGACCCAAACTGCCGTTTCCCTTGCATCTTCGACGACTTCGGCAAGGAGCTCCTCATCAAGGTGCGGGAAGCCGACGTGATCATCTTCGCCACGCCGGTCTACTGGTACGCCCCGTCGGGCCTCTTGAAGAACCTCATTGACCGCCTCACCTGCCTCGAAAACATGGTGGCCTACGGGGAACCCTCCTACATGGAGGGCAAGGTCGTGGGCGTCATCACCGTGGGCGCCGACGCCGGGCTGACCCTGGCCGGAGGCTATCTCCTGACGGCGCTCAACGCCATGGGGGCCATCGTCCCTCCCTGGGCCCACGCCTATTCTCGCCTGGCGGACAAGGCCCTGACCGACGACCGCGCGGTGATGGACGCCATCAACGTGGGTCTCCTCTCCGTGGGGCTCGCCAAGCGCCTGCGCGGGGAGGATGGTCTCCTCTCCTATCTTGACAATCGGGAACTGCTGGCTGAAATTCGCCGTAAAGTTCAGGAAAGGGGGAAACAGACCTGATGGATCGCCCTCGTTCGGACAATCCGGTTCTGGAGGCCATCTACAGCCGGCGCAGTGTCAGAGACTACACCCCGGAACCCGTCCCACGAGAGCTGGTCTACGAGATCATCCGCGCGGGCACCTGGGCCCCTTCGGGGCTCAACAACCAGCCCTGGCGCTTCGTCATCGTGCAGGACGAAGAGAAACGCGAGGCCCTGGCCAAACTCACCCGCTACGGAGAGATCATCCGCCGCGCTCCGGTGGTCATCGCCGTCTTCGTGGATCGAGACGCCATGTACCACGAAGTCAAGGACCATCAAGCCATGGGGGCCTGTATCCAAAATATGCTGCTTGCCGCCCACGCCCTGGGGCTTGGCGCCGTCTGGCTGGGAGAGATCCTCAAGAACGCCGACGCCGTGAGGGAGGTTCTGGGGCTTCCGGAAAACCTGGAGCTCATGGCCGTGGTGGCCCTGGGCCATCCCAAGCACCGCCGGCAGACTTCTTCGCGCAAACCACTCGAAGAGGTCATCCTGAAGGAGTACTGGTGAAAAGAAGTCTTCTTCTTTTCGTAGTGGCCCTTTTCCTCTTCGTTCCCTGCGCCTGGGCCCTCGAGATCGTGGATCTCTCCGTGGGCGGAGAAAAGGGCTATCTCGTGGCCTCCTGGCGCCTGACCGACGTGCCCTTTGCCCAGCTCGACGAGGCCCTGCGGCACGGGGTGCCGCTCAAGGTGATCTTCGAGATCCGCATCCTCGAACTGCGCACCCTGCGCCGCGACAAGGAGATCCTCCGCCATCAGATAGTGCGGGAGATCTACTACGATTCCGTGAAGAAGCTCTACTTCGTTCAGTTCGTGGGGTTGCCCGAGCTCCCCCGACAGGCCACCTCCCTTGAGGAAGCCATGGAAATGGCCGGAAACCTCCGCGCCCTACCCCTCTTGCCCCTGCACCGCTTGAGGCCGGGCAAGACCTACCGCCTCATGGTGCGCTGCATCCTCGTCCAGACCATCACCCCCGGGCTCCCCTCTCGAGTGTTACGTTTCGTCTTCCGAAGCGGTAAGATAGAATCAGATTGGGCATCTATTCGCTTCAAGCTTTAAGGCATGCATCCTGATCCGAAGCAAGAGCGCCGCAAAAGACGGCGGGAATTCATCATCATCATCGTTGCCGGTCTTCTGCTCGGTATCCTCACCTTCATCGAGATCAAGGCCTTCAAGGAAATTCCGCGCGGAGAGGCCAACCTCCTGGCCTACGTCCTCCTCCAGGTCAACGCCGTCCTCCTCCTGGTGGTGGCCTATCTCGTCATCCGGAACGTGCTCAAGCTCTTCTTCGACCGAAAGCGCGGGCGCATGGCCGAACGATTGCGCACGCGTCTCACCGTGGCCTTCCTCTTCCTGGCCCTGGTGCCCACCATCTTCCTCTTCCTCGTCTCCTTCAAGTTCATCGAGACGAGCCTTGAGTTCTGGTTCAGCAGCAACCTCGACCGCAGCCTGGAGGAAGCCCTCCTTGAAGCCCGCTCCATCTACCAGGAGAAAGAAAGAGAGCTTGCGGGCAAGGCCGACGAGTTCATCAAGCGCTATCTGAAGAAGACCAAGAAATTGCGCTCCAAGCGCGTCAAGGAATGGCGCAAGCGCCTGGGGCTCGACACCCTCGAGGTCTACGCCCCCTCGGGCCGCCTGCTCAAGGGGGCCTATCGTCACAAACCGGACATCCGGCTGGGGGTGCCGCCCTCCATCCTCAAAAAAGTCTTCGAAGAGGGAGAGGCCGTCAGCGAGATCAGCAAGTTCAAGGACAAGGTCCTCCTGCGGGTCTTCATCCCCGGCCCCTATCGCGGGCAGACCGTGGCCGTGGCCACGGGGGTCTTCCTCGATCCGAGCCTCGAAAAGCTCATCAGCGAGGTGGGAAAGGGCCTGGAGACCTACCAGCAGCTCAAGTTCTTCAAGGACCCGCTCAAGTCCTCCCTCCTCCTCGTCCTCCTCCTGGTGACCCTGCTCACCATCTTCGTCGCCCTGTGGTTCGGCATGCGCTTTGCCCGGCGCCTCACCGAGCCCGTCCACGCCCTGGCCGAGGCCACCAGCCAGATCGCCTCGGGGAACTTCGACGTGGAGCTCCCGCCGGAGGGCCCGGACGAGGTGGGCCGTCTGGTCAAGGCCTTTCGCCGCATGACCGAAGAACTCAAGGCCTATCGCGAGAAGGTAGAAGAGACCACCACCGAGCTCAAGCGCCGCACCTGGTACCTGGAAACCGTCCTGGCCAACATCACCGCCGGGGTGGTGGCCCTTGACGAATTCGGACGCATCACCTTCATCAACCGGGTGGCGGCCAGGCTCTTCGGGGCGCATCCCCAGCGCCTCGTGGGCCGTCCCCTCGAAGAGGTCCTGCCCGAGGGCTACCGCGAAACCGCCCAGGAGATGCTCACCGCCGTGAAGAAGGAGCCCCGACGCCTCCTTCAGCAACCGGTGAGCGCCGAGATCCGCGGCCAGCGAATCATCCTCGCCGTCACCGTCACCCTGCTCGAGACCGAAGACGGCCGCTCCCTCGGTTATCTCTGCCTCTTTGAGGACATCACCGAGAAGGAACGCATCCAGCGCCTGGCCGCCTGGCGGGAGGTGGCGCGCCGCATCGCCCACGAGGTCAAAAACCCCCTCACCCCCATCCAGCTCTCCGCCCAGCGCCTGAGACGCCGCCTGGTGGACGTGCTGGACGACGACAACCGGCAAATCCTTGAACGTTGCACCACCACCATCGAAAAGCAGGTCGAGGAACTGAAGCACCTGGTCAACGAGTTTTCCGCCTTTGCGCGCCTGCCGGCGCTCAAGCTCGAGAAGACCGATCTCGACCACGTGATCCGCGAGGTGATGGATCTCTATCGGGAGGGGCATCCCGGAATTGATTTCGTGCTTGAAAACGCAGGCATTCCGCCGCTTTCCCTCGACCGGGAGCAAATGAAGCGGGTCTTCCTCAACCTCTTCGACAACGC
>JAADCO010000179.1 GCA_013154385.1 Thermodesulfobacteriota bacterium | reverse complement strand
CGCTGACCGTCGCAGGACACCGTGAGCACCGGCACCAGACCGTGCTCCTCCCTCACCCTCTTGAGGAGCATGGTGACCACCGTGCCCGGCATACAGGTGAAGGGGATGACGTTGACGATCCCGTTCACGCCGTGCCGCAGATAGTCGAGGCTCTTGCCCACCGAGAGGATGGCCTCGCCCTCGAACTCCTCGCTCACGTAGCGCTTGGCCAGGGAGATGATCTCGTCCACCTGGGGTTCCTCGGCCGTGCGCAGGAGATCCTTCACGAGAGAGGCAAAGCGGTGCTCGTCCTTGAGCTGGACGTGGCTCTCGATGATGAGGCGCATAAGCTCTTTGAGCTTGCGCAGCCTCTTGGCCGTGCGTTTGGAGGTGTAGTTGATGTAGTAGATCCACTCCCCGATGGTGGGCAACCACACCTCGGCCCCCATTTCCTCGAGCACCCGCACCAGGTCCTCGTTGGCGAAGCGATTGGCCCGCACGTAGATCTCGCCCACGATCCCCACGACGGGCTTTTCTCCCCGACCCTTGACCGGGATCGAGGCAAACCTTTCCCGAATCTCCATCATGGTCTCGAAGAGATCCTCTCCGGCCTCGATGGCCTCACACAGCCGGGAGAGGCTCTCCCGATAGACGCGGTCCGTCTGCCCGCGGTTTATCTCGTAAGGCCGCACCTCCCGCAGGAGCTTGTCGAGGATGTCCACGCAGACGATGGCCTGCCAGGAAAGGCGCGTGAAGTTCCCGCCGGCGATCATGCCCAGCTCCTCGTAGAAGCGCACGTCCTGGTTGGGCGAATAGATGGGAACGTCCTGATACCCCAGCTCGTCGAGAATCTTGCGATGCAGGCGGTTGTACTGCCCGAACCGGCAGGGACCGGAGCCGGAGGGCATGAAGAAGGCGGCCTTGTTGGGATCGAAATCCGGCCGCTTGAGCATCTTGATCATGTCGCCGGTGGTGAGCACCGCCGGATAACACTCCTTGCCCGAGGTGTAGCGACGCCCGAGGAGGAGGGACTCCTCGTCGGAGTCCGGAAGCACCACGGCCTTGACGCCGCAGGCCCGAAAGGCCGCCGCCAGGGCGTGGGCGTGGTCGGCCATGGGAGGGATGTAGAGGGTGCGCCCGTCCTCGGGCTTGACCCGGCGGCGATAGCGCCGCGGCGGTTTCTCCGGTTTGAGGAGCTTGCCGCGCACGCTGTCGAGAAAGGCCTCGATGCGGGTGACCACCCCCGCGTCCGCGGAGTGTTCGTCTATCTCGAGCTCGAGATAGGGTTTTCCGCCCAGGAGCTCCTCGAAGAAGTGGACGATGAAGGAATCCGGGCCGCAGGAGAAGTTGGTGAGAAAGATGGGATAGAGGGAGGGATGCTCCCGGATGAAGTGGGCCGCAAGGAGGAACCGCTGGCCGTACCGCCAGTACATCCCCTCAAGCCCGTCAAGATCCTTCACCTGCGCGAGGGGGAGCATGTCCACGGGAATCCCCAGGACCCCGAGGCTGCGGATCTTGTTGTGGATGGCCAGGTTGGCTCCGGGATCGCAGGAGTTGTAAGGCCGCCCCACGATCACGAGGGCCATCTCCCCCTCCTTGAGGGAGGAGAGCACCTCCTCGCCCCGCTTCTTGAGCCAGGCCTCGAAATCGCGCTGGGCGGCTTCCGCGGCCTCCCAGGCCCGTTTCAGTTCCCGGCGGCTGACGCCGAGCATCTTGGCGAGCTCCTTCTTCTCGTCCTCGAGCACCCGTCCGCCGGTGCCGAAGTGAAACACCGGGGCCAGAAGCTCCGCCCCGTAGGAGGAAAAGTCAAAGGAGGCCTGAAGGGCCGAGGGAATGCTCTGCACGTAGGGGCAGATCTTTCCCTTCTCGAGCTGCGGATGGTCCGCCGGGAGATCAATGATGTAGGGGACGAAGAGCCGCTTGACGCCCTTTTTCAGGAGGTCGAGCACGTGACCGTGGGCCACCTTCACCGGGAAACAGGTCTCGGCGGCGATGACCTCACAGCCGGCGTTGACCAGCCGCTTGTTGGTGGGCTCGGAAAGGACCACGCGGAAACCCAGCTCCTGGAGCAGGGTGGCGAAGAAGGGCAGACGCTCGAAGTTGAAGAGCATCCGCGGAAGCCCTATTTCGCCGCGCTTGCCGGCGTGGTCCTCCCGCACGTAGGAAAGGAGCTTCTTCTCCCGCTCGAGCACGAGGTTCGGGAGATCCGCCGGGGGCTTGCGGTGATCCACTTCGTAGCGTTCGCAACGCCCGCCGTAGAAATAGGGCGGACGCCCCTCGATGGACACCTTGCGGATCTCGCACTGGTTGGGACATCCCTGACACTCGAAGGTGGAGATGTCGTACTTCACGTGCGAGAGGTCGAAGCCGCGGAACTGGCTCTTTCCCTTGGTCTCCTCGCGGGCGAGGAGAGCGGCCCCGAGAGCCCCGGTGACCTCGTGATGCGGGGGGACGAGGATCTCCTTGCCCAGGACCTTTTCGAAGGCCGCTACGATTCCCGCGTTGAAGGCCGTGGCGCCCTGATAGAAGATTCGCTTGCCGATCCGGCGCCCCTCCACCACCTTGTTGAGGTAGTTGTGGACGATGGCGTAGCAGAGACCGGCGATGAGGTCCTCCTTGGGAAGCCCCTGCTGTTGATAGTGCAGGAGGTCGGACTGCATGAAGACCGTGCAGCGCTCTCCCATCTCGAGCGGGGCCTCGGAACGAAGGGCGTATTCGCCGAACTTCTCGATGGGCACTGCCAGGCGCACGGATTGCTCCTCGAGGAAGGAGCCCGTGCCCGCAGCGCAGGCCTTGTTCATGGTGAAATCCACGATGGTGCCCCGGTCGAGGCGAATGAACTTGGAGTCCTGGCCGCCGATCTCGATGATGGTGTCCACGTCCGGGTCAATGAAGGCCGCGGCCTTGGCCTGGGCGGTGATCTCGTTGCGGATGACATCCGCCCCCACGAAGTCGCCCACCAGATAGCGACCGGAACCCGTGGTGCCCACGCCCAGGACCTCGATCTCCGCGCCCTTGGGCAGGCGGTCGAGAAGGTCAAGAAGCCCGCGCTTCACGCTCTCCAGCGGTTTTCCGTGGTGAAGGGCGTAAGTCTTGGCCACGAGCTGGCCTTCTTCGTTTATGGCCACCAGCTTGGTGCTCACCGAACCCACGTCTATGCCCAGATAGAGGGAGAGCTTTTCGCCCTCGGCCACTTCGCGGGCGGGTTCCTCCCGGGTGCGAACCTGATAGGGACCAAGGGGCGGCAGACGCTTGGGCCGGGCCTTGCGTTCCTTGAGATAGGCCTCAAGCACCTCCGTGCCCCGATAGGGAGCGGCGAAGCGGCCGTCCAGCCCGTAGAGGGCCGCACCGATGGCCCCCATGATGAAGTGGTACTTCGGGATGATGAGCTCGCCGTCCTTGAGGTTAAATATCTCGCGGATGGCCCGCCGCACGCCGGGGTTGGCCGCCACCCCGCCCTGGAACACCACGGGCGGAAGAATCTTGCGACCGCGGGCCAGATTGCTCTTCAGGTTGCGCACGATGGCAAAGCACAGGCCGGCGATGATTTCGTGGTCAGGGACCGCGGCCTGCTGGAGATGGATCATGTCGGACTTGGCAAAGACCGTGCAGCGGCCGGCGATGCGGGGAATGTGCTCCGCCTTGGTGGCCAGTTCCCCGAACTCCTGGATGGTATATCCCAAGCGGGCGGCTTGTTGCTCGAGGAAGGCCCCGGTGCCCGCGGCACACATGGTGTTCAGGGCGAAATCCCGGATGCGGAAGCGGCCTCCCTCGTGAGAGATGAAGACCAGCTTCGAATCTTCCCCGCCGATGTCAATGATGGTTCGGGCCTCAGGATGGAAGTGTTCCACCGCCCGCGCGTGGGCCATGACCTCGTTGACGAAGGCTACTGAGAGGATCTGCGAGATGAACTTTCCCGCCGTACCGGTGCAGGTGAGACCGCTCAAGGCCCCGCCGAACTTCTCCTCCACCACCCGGAGGAGCTTGAGGGCGGTTTCTACAGGCTGGCCGTGGGTCTTCTGATAGTCGTGAAAGAGGACCTCCCGTTCAGGAGAAAGGACCGCTACCTTGGCCGTCCCCGAACCCACATCGAGCCCCACGTAAACCTTCTCCATCCCTACCTCCTTCTCCAGTGTCTCCAAAGTTTAACACGAAAAAAGCCCATCCCCCGGCAAAAGACAAGAAAAATTTTTACTTGGGATTCGTTTCACTCAAAAAGAGAAAACGCCTCCTCCGAAAGCCTTTTCTCCAGATGGGCATACGTCTCCTCGGGTTTAGTATGTATCCCGACGGGCAATTTCAAGACTTGGGCGCCGCGCGCGCGGTAAAAATCAATGAGCGGCTGCGTGCGTTCTTGATAGATCCGCCACTTGCGACGCACGAGATCCTCGTGGTCGTCGGTTCGCCCGCGGCGGTCCCCACCCACGTCCCGCCTCAGGCGTTCCAGGATGTCCTCGAAAGAGGCTTCGAGCACCACGACCAAGGGGATCTCGAGCTCCGAGAGGAGCCCTTCGGCCTGGCCCCGATGGCGCGGGAGACCGTTCATGACGATGATCTCGTCTCCGCGCGCGCCCTTCAGGCGCAAAAACGACCGCAGGATCTTTAGCGCCAGATAGAACTGTTCGTCCTCGAGAAGGAGCCCCTCGGTGAGGACCCGCTGGATGAAGTCCCTTTCCTCGGGAAGGATGCCCTCCCGGAACTCACCCCGGGCAATGGCCCGCAATTCGCGGCCGAAATCGAAGTGGAGGCATCTCTTCCCCAGGAGCCCGCGTTCCTCCAGGAGATCTCCCAGAGGGGTCTTGCCGGCACCCGTAGGACCTAGGAGGAGGATTCCCTTGAACTTCATCTCTCAGGGCAGGATGGCGTCCACAAAGGCCTCAGCGTTGAACTCTTCGAGATCCTCAAGCTTTTCCCCGAGACCCACGAAGCGGATGGGGATCTTGAAGAGATAGGCCAGGGTGAGGGCGATGCCGCCCTTGGCCGTGCCGTCCATCTTGGTGAGGATGAGACCGGAAAGGGGCAAGGCTTCCCCGAAGAGCTTCACCTGGTTCACCGCGTTCTGGCCGGTGGTGGCGTCAATGACGAGGAGGTTTTCGTGCGGTGCTCCGGGAAGGACCTTTCCTGCCACGCGCGCCATCTTCTTGAGCTCTTCCATGAGGTTGTACTTGGTGTGGAGGCGTCCGGCAGTGTCCACCAGGGCCACGTCCGTCTTCCGGGCCTCGGCGGCCTTCACCCCTTCGAAGACCACGGAGGAGGGATCGGCCCCCATCTTTTGCTTGACCACCGGGATGTCAAGCCGCGCACCCCAGGTCTCCAGTTGTTCGATGGCCGCCGCGCGGAAGGTGTCGGCCGCCACGAAGAGCACGCTGTGGCCGGCCTGCTTCAGGCGATAGCCGAGCTTGGCGATGGTCGTGGTCTTGCCCACCCCGTTCACCCCCACGAGGAAGACCACCGCGGGCCTTGCCTCCGGCGGGAAAGGCGGGGCCGGAATGTTGAGGATCTTCAGCATCTCCGCCTTGAGGGCGGCTTTGAAGGCCTTGGGTTTGGTGAGCTCGCCCTGCATGAAGCGCACGCGCAGAGGGGCCAGCAGGGCGCGCACGGTGTCGATGTTGATGTCGGCGGTGATGAGGGCCTCCTCGAGCTCTTCGAAGAAGCTCTCGTCAATGGACCGCTCTATCTCGAAGAGCTCTTCGAGGCCTTCCTGGAGGCGCTCCCTCGTGCGGGAGAGGCGCTCGCGAAACTTCTGCCAGAGCCCGCGCGAGGACCCCTCTTCCCGCGAGGACCCCTCTTCCGCGGCTGGTTCTTGCTCCGGAGCCTTCTCCTTGACCTCTCCTTCGGCTTCCTTGGCTTCCTTCTTCCGGAACCACTTGAACATGGAAAACCCTTGCGTTAAAAGTGCTAAAACTCGCCTAAGTGATATCCTAGGCCAAGGGCGATTGCAACCAATGGAAATAGAACTAAGACTTCTTCCTCCGGAAAAACGCAGGCGGCTCGAAAATCAATCCCAGCTTCCCTTTGGTCGCATCTTCACCGACCACATGTTCTACATGGAATACACCGCCGATGAGGGCTGGAAGGGGGCCTGCATCAAGCCCTACGAGCCCATTTGCCTGGACCCGGCGGCGGTGGTGTTCCACTACAGCCAGACCATATTCGAAGGGCTCAAGGCCTACTACGGCGTGGACGGGCGCATAAGGCTCTTTCGTCCGGAAAGGAACATGGCCCGCCTCAACCGCTCGGCCCGCCGCATGTGCATGCCCGAAGTGGACGAAGACTTCGTCCTCAAGGCCCTCAAGAAGCTCGTGGCCATCGAGAAGGACTGGATCCCGCGGGAGCGCGGGTCCGCCCTCTACATCCGCCCCCTGATGATGGGCACCGAAGCCTTCCTCGGCGTGAGACCGAGCAACGAATACATCTTCTTCATCATCCTCTCCCCGGTCGGGGCCTATTATCGCGAGGGGTTCAACCCCATCAAGATCTACGTCACGGACAAGTACGTCCGCGCGGTGCGCGGCGGCGTGGGTGACGTGAAGACCGGGGGCAACTACGCCGCAAGCCTCATGGCCTCCGAAGAGGCCAAGAAACTGGGCTACACCCAAGTCCTGTGGCTTGACGCCATCGAGAGGCGCTACGTCGAGGAAGTGGGCACCATGAACATCTTTTTCTACTTCGAAGACGAGCTGGCCACGCCCGAGCTTTCGGGAAGCATCCTCCCCGGGATCACCAGAGAATCCGTCATCCAGATGGCGCGGGACTGGGGGCTCAAGGTCAGCGAACGCCGCATCCCCATTGACGAAGTGATCGAAGGCATCGAGACCGGTCGCCTCAAGGAGTGCTTCGGCACCGGAACCGCCGCGGTCATCTCACCGGTGGGCTGGTTGGCCTACAAAGGCCGCGAATACGTGATCAACGAGGGAAAGACGGGCCCCCTGGCGCGAAAGCTCTTCGACGAGCTCACCGGGATTCAGTATGGTGACCGACCCGATCCTTATGGTTGGATTCAGTTTGTTGATCCTTCTTGAACCGGAAGGCGCGGGAAAGGATCTCCTCCACGTCTTGCAGTTTGATCCTCACCCTTAGCTTCTCCTTGACGAAGCGGCTCCGCACCTTTTCCACCCCGAAGATGACGATGTCCTTGACGGTGGCCTCAAGCTCCGCCACGTTCCGCGGCCAGCGATAAAAGAGCATGTCGCGATAGAACTCTTCGTCCAGCTGGACCATCGGCCGGCGGTAGAGACTGCTGTAGAACTGGAGGAAGTGCTCCGTGAGCAGGGGCAGATCTATGAGCCGCTTCCGCAGGGGGGGAAAGTGGAAACAGAACCTCGCCAGACGGAAGTAGAGGACGTCCAGCAACTTGCCCTCCTGGATGAGGAGCCCCGGGGAACGGGTGAGGGAGACCACGAGCTTCGGCTTGGCGGAGTAAGGCTCCCGTGAACCCACGGGAAAGAAGGTGCCGGTCTCCAGGAAGTAGAGGAGCTTGTGCTGGGCGGAAAGGGGAAGGTTTTCGAGGTTCTCCAGATAGAGGACCCCGTCCCTGGCGCGCCAGAGGAGCCCTTCCTTGGGCTTCTTGACCCGCCGCATCACCCCCGGCCCAAAGCCGAAGAGCAGGGGTTCGATCATCTCCCGCGGCAGGGCCGAGGTGGCAAACTTCTCGAAGACCCCGCCGATGCGCGCGTGGATGTGGCGGGCAAAGAGCTCCTTGCCCGTCCCGGGTTCGCCCTCAAGGAGCACGGGTTCCGGCAACTCGGCAAGGGTGGGGAGGTTCGAGCGGAGGCGCTCTATCTTTTCGTCCTCGCCGAGGAAGGGCCTTTCCCGCTCGAGGAAGTTGAGCGGAAACAGCCGATCCAGGACCCCTTCCACGAATGAGAAAAGGGAAGCGGCCTTGAAAGGCGGGCTCAGATGAGCGGCGACCTTTATCGGCGCGTCCTCGGGCAGGGGCTCCTTGCCGATGGAGACCACCTTGCTCCGGGGAGAACGCCGCTCCTCAATAAAGGCCAGCTCCTCCTGGGAGATCTCCCGCGGCTCCAGGAGGAGGATCAACTTTGCCTTCTCAAGAGTGCTCGGGCTCAAATAGGCCAGGCGAAGAAGATGAACCACGTAGCGCCCGAGGAGGCTATCTCCGTTCCATACGCAGAA
>JAADCO010000105.1 GCA_013154385.1 Thermodesulfobacteriota bacterium | reverse complement strand
CCCGTGGGGCTTGTCTCCGCCCAGACCCTCCTCTTCTCCGGGCTCGCCCTCCCGCGCCATCCGTCTCTGATGGAAGCCGTGCCCAAACCCTTGCGGGAGCTCCTGGCCTGGTTCTATCTGGCTTCTCAGGAGCTGGGGGTTGAGACCTATCTGGTGGGCGGAGCCGTGCGCGACCTGATCCTCGGGCGCTTGCCCCACGATCTCGACTTCGTCGTGGCCGGTGATCCGCAGCTGCTGGGAAAGAAGCTGGAAGAGGAGCTCGGGGCGAGAAGATGCAAGCGCTCCCTCTTCGACACCCTCAAGTTCACCTGGGGCGACTACGAGATAGACCTGGCCCGCGCGCGCTGGGAAGAGTACGAAGCGCCGGCGGCCCTCCCGCAGGTGGTCCCCGGAAACGTCTTCGAAGACCTCTTCCGGCGGGACTTCACCGTCAACGCCATTGCCCTGGCCCTTTCCCGCCCCCACTTCGGGCGGCTGATAGACTTCTTCGGCGGGCTCAAGGACGTGGCCGCGGGGAAGATCCGCATCCATCATCCGCTGAGCTTCGTTGACGACCCCACCAGGATATTCCGCGCCGCCAGATACGCCGTCCGCTTCGGCTGGGACTTGAGCCCGGCCACCCGGAAGGCCCTTTCCCTGGCCCTGCGGCTGGGGGTGGCGAAGCTCCTTTCCCCCGCGCGGTTGCGCAACGAATGGTTGCGCCTGCTCGAAGAAGAGGACCCGCGCGCGGTCATCGAATGGTTGCGCGGGGAAGGCCTCCTCGGGCATCTCTTTTCGCAACCGGCAGGGCCCGAAACCCTTGAGCGGCTCTTCAAATTGCGTGACACACTCGAGAAAGAAGCCCTGCTCGAGGCCCTGGCCCTCCTCCTGGCGCGCCGGGAGGAGGCCCCCTTCTGCGGTCTGGCCGAGGACCGCTTCTCCTCACTCCTTGAAGAGCGCGAAAAGCTTTTGCGCCGCAGGGAATTCCTCGTCTCCCGCGCGCCGACGAGCGAAAAGGTCTTCTTCCTCGAACGCCTGCCGGTTCAGGTGCTCGTGGCTGAAGCCGCAAGCGACCCGGCCCTCTTTCCCCTCATCGAAAGGGCCTTGCGCGAGCTCTTTGCGGTCAGACCCTCTCTTTCCGGCAAAAAGTTGCGCCAGGCCGGCATTCCTCCTGGGCCAAAACTCGGAGAGATGTTAAAAAGACTGCGCGCCGCCCGACTCGACGGTCTGGTAAGGAACGAGGCCGAAGAATGGAGCTTCCTGAAGAAGGAGTTTGCCGATGTCTTTTCTGCCTGACCTCCACCTCCTCATCGTCATGGCCGTCCCCCTGCTGGCCGCGGTCACGGTCCACGAAGTAGCGCACGGGCTCGTAGCGTATTGGCTGGGAGACCCCACGCCGAAGATGGCCGGCCGGCTCACACTAAACCCCATCAAGCATCTGGACCTCTTCGGCACCCTCGCCTTCATCATCACCCAGGCCATCGGCTGGGCCAAACCCGTGCCCGTTGATCCGCGCAACTTCCGCCATCCCCGACGGGACATGATGTGGGTGGCCCTGGCCGGTCCGGCCTCGAACTTCCTGCTCGCCGCCCTCTGCGGGTTGCTCCTGCGGTTCTTCCCCTATCTCCTTTGGCCCCTTTCTCTGTTCGGAGAAAAGGCCGTGGTCTTCTTCGGGCGCCCCCTCATGCTCATGCTGGCGTTGGGAGTGCAGCTCAACATCGGGCTTGCCGTCTTCAACCTCCTTCCCATTCCGCCGCTTGACGGAAGCCGCATCCTCACCGGACTCCTCCCGCGAGAGCTTGCTTTAAAATACGCACGTCTTGAGCCTTACGGCTTCATTATCCTGCTCCTTCTCATCTTTACAGGCACCATCCAAAAAATTATACTCCCGGCGATCCTGTACCTGAGTCATATCTTTCGTGGAGGCGTCTGGCTGTGAGTGAAAAACGCGTCTTGAGCGGCATGAGGCCCACTGGTCCCCTGCACCTCGGTCATCTGCACGGCGTGCTCAAAAACTGGCTCAAGCTCCAGGAAGACTATCGCTGCTTCTACTTCGTGGCCGATTGGCACGCCCTGACCACGGAATACGAAAACCCGAAGAAGATCCCCTCTTTCTCCCGGGAACTGCTCCTGGAATGGCTCACGGTGGGGCTTGATCCGGAAAAATCCGTGCTGTTCATCCAGTCCGCCATCAAGGAACACGCCGAACTCAACCTCCTCTTCGCCATGATCACGCCGGTTTCCTGGCTGGAGCGCAACCCCACTTACAAAGACATGATCCGGGAGCTCAAGCAGAAAGATCTCGCCACCTACGGCTTCCTCGGCTATCCGGTGTTGCAGGCCGCGGACATCCTCATCTACAAGGCCCACAAGGTCCCCGTGGGCGTGGATCAGTTGCCCCATCTCGAGCTCACCCGCGAAATTGCCAGGCGCTTCAACTACCTCTACCGGACCGAGGTCTTCCCGTTGCCGGAGCCGCTGCTCTCCGAGGTGCCCAAGGTCCCCGGGATAGACGGCCGCAAGATGAGCAAGAGCTTTGGCAACGCCATCTTTCTCACCGACGACGAGGAAACGGTGCGCCGGAAGATCCTCTCCATGGTGACGGACACCGAGCGGCCGCGGAAGAGCGACCCGGGAGACCCGGAAAATCGGTGCGTGGCCTTCAATCTCATCCGGCTTTACTTCTCGCCCGAGGAGCAGGCCGAGGTGATAGAAGCGTGCAAGGCGGCGCAGCTCGGCTGTCGGGATTGCAAGCAGAAACTGGCGGAAAAGGTGGTGGAGAGCCTGCGTCCCCTCTGGCAAAAGAGAGAGGAGCTCGAATCGCGCCCCGGGCTCTTCGAAGAGATCGTGGCGGCGGGCAACGAAAAGGCCCGCCGGTTTGCGCGTCAGACGCTGGCCGAAGCCAAGGAAGCCCTCTTCGGGGCCGGCTGGTATTAGCCCTCTAGGCCGAGGAACTTCTTGAGGTCCGCCAGGCCCTCCCCTTCGAGGAGCGCGCCCAGGCGTTTCTTCTTTTGCCCGCGCTCCTTGAAGAAGGCCAGCACCCCGCGCATGAGGGAAACGGCCTCGTCCTCACCGGAAACAAGGGTGAGATAGGCCCCGGCTTTCGGCTGGTAGCCGCCCTTGCCTCCCACGTAGACCTTGAAGCCTTCCCGCGCGCCGACAAACCCCAGGTCGATCATGTTGGCCCAGGAGCAACAGGCCGGGCAACCGGAGATGGCCACCTTCAGCTTGTGCGGCAGTTCCTCGTTGGGAAAGGCCTCGTAGATGGCCCGGGAAAGGGAAAACGTTTCCTTGAGGGCGATCTTGCAATAGGGAAGCCCCACGCAGGTGCGCGGCTGAAGGCTCTTGCCGGACTTGCGGATCATGGCCCCGGCGGCTTCGAGCTTTTCCAGCGCGGCCTTGGCCGCTTCCTCGCTGAGCCCGAGGACCATGATCTTCTGGGCGGTGGTCGGATGCACCACCGCGCCCTGGGCGGCCAGTTCCGCCAGCACGCTCAGGACCTGGGCCGCAACCACCGTGCCCGGAAGCTCGATGCTGATGGCGAAAGAGCCGTCTTTTTGAGGAATGAGTCCCGGAGTCATGGAAGGCTATTTTAGCGAGGAAACCCCAACTAGCAAGCTCACACCACGATGCGCGGCACGTCCATTTCCCCGCGATCAAAGGCCTTGACGAAGGCCGCCACTACTTGCGGGTCGAAGTACTTGCCCGCCCCCTTGACGATGATCTCCTTGGCCTCGAAGGGAGAGAGCCCCTTGCGATAGGGCCGATCACTCACCAGGGCGTCGTAGACATCGGCCACCGCCAGGATCTTGGCCTCGATGGGGATCTCACCGCAGTCCAGGCCGAGATAGCCCGACCCGTCGCACTTCTCGTGATGGGCCAGGATGATGGGAATGATGCGGCCGAGAGCGTCTTGCATGGGCTCGAGCAACTCGGCGCTGGAGGTGACGTGTTTCTTCACCTCCTCGAATTCCTCCTGGGTGAGCTTGGCGGCTTTGTAGAGGATCTCGCGGCTGATCTTGAGCTTTCCGATGTCGTGGAGAAGGGCCGCCGCGCGCAGGTCTTCTATTCTTTCCTCGGGAAGCCCGAGATACTGGGCGATCTTCACCGCGTAAATGGAGACGCGATAGCAATGGTTCTCCGTGTATTCGTCCTTGGAAATGAAGTGGCGCAGGATCAGGAGGACCCCGTGGTAGGTCTTCTGGAGTTCTCGCAGTTTCTCCTTGTATTTTTCGTAAAGGGTGCCCATGGCGTAGGCCGTGACGATGAGGATGCCGCCCCAGGCCACCAGCTCGCGCCAGCCTTCCGGATCGAGTCGCAGGATGGGATCGGTGTGCAGCAGTTGGGGCAGATAGTAGAGAATGAAGAGGACCATCGTGATGCTGGCCAGAGCGGTGAAAACGGCATGGCGCCGCCCGAAATAATAGGCCGAGAGCACGGTGGGCAGGATGTAGAGGCTCAAGAGCAGGCGTTGTGAGTCAACGAGATAGTTCATCAAAGCCATGATGCTCACCATGGAGAGGACCAGCCAAAATTCTTTGTTCACCCGGTAGAGCTCGTAACGCAGACGCTTCTTGAAGCGCTGACAGAACGGAGCCGAATGCTTGGTGCGCTTGTTCTCTTCGGCGAAGATGTTTTTCAGTAGCCGGTCCTCATCAATGTGATGACCGGAAGACTCTCCCTTCCCGGCGGCGGATGCCTCTTCGAAAACGCCGAGCGCCTCGTCGAACACGGGCTCCTCGCCGGCCTCCCTTGCGTCTCCGGGGTCTTCTCCGGTGTCTCCGGAAGCTTCCCCGATGTCTCCGGGGGCTTCCTGGGCCTCCCGGGGGCCCTCCTTGGCCTCCCGGGAGTCTTTCCCGGCCTCCTGGATGTCTTCCGTGGCTTCCCTGTGGGTATCAGCCGGTTGATGGTTGTTGTTCGACGGGATGAAGGCCGCTTCCGCGCCCAGCGAAGAGAGCCTTTCCATGAAAAGCCGGGCCTCTTCTTCCGGGATGTCCCTCCCCAGGATGAGCGGGACCTTCCGCAAAACCCTCTTTATGCCTTCCAGATCGTTCCCGTTGTTCCGCACGTAGCGGGCCAAAAAGGCGGCTATTTCTGTCTCCCTCTCGGGAGGGTAACCTTTCAAAAGAAGCGTTCCCCGTTTTTGAGGCATGATCCGACCCTTGCAAAAATTAAAAAAATCTCTTCCTCGAATCGGTCCGCGAAGGAGGGGGCTTGAAAAGCGGTGCTTGACAAAAGAGGACCTAATCTTTTACTAATTGGTTAAAAAATTGTTAAAGAAATTCAACTGTCTCAGTTTCATCAGTCTTAACTATTTAAGACGGGAGAAATCGGTTCATGGCACGGACAAAGAAGGGAAAAGGACAAGAGCCCGAGCAAGTACCGGAAATCGATATTTTTCGCGAATATATCAGGCGCAAGGGGCTGCGTTTCACCCCGGAACGGGAAATTATCGTGCGGGAAATCTTTGAAATCCATGACCACTTTGACGTAGACGAGCTTTATTTGCGTTTGCGCAACAAAGGCAAGAAACTCTCCAAGGCTTCCATATATCGGACCATTCCCCTGCTCAAAGACTGTGGCCTGATCCAGGAGGTCTATCACGAAGACGGCCACATGCACTATGAGCACGTTTACGGGCACGAGCCTCACGCCCACCTTCGTTGTCTTACTTGCCGCCGGGTGGATGAATTCACCGACGAGCGTCTGCGCGAGATCGAAAGGGATGTTAGCGAGCGTTTCGGTTATCGCCTCACCGGGTTTCGTTTCGAGCTCATCGGCTACTGTCCTGAATGTCTCAAAAAGGAAATCTCCTAGTTCCCCGTTGGAGGAGCAAGCGATGGTGGTCTTGCGTCTGGAGGATCTGCGCACGGGTGAAACAGGACGCATCGTGAAGATCAAGGGAAACGGCCCCTTCCGGCTCCGCCTGATGGAAATGGGCTTCATCCCCGGCGCGGAAGTCAAAGTCATCCGTTACGCCCCCCTCAAAGATCCGGTAGAATACGAGATCAAAGGCTATCACGTCAGCCTCCGCCACGAAGAGGCGGCCAAGATCTTAGTGGAAAAGGTCTCCTGATGGAGATCACCGTCGCCCTTACCGGCAACCCCAACGCCGGTAAGACCACCATCTTCAACGCCCTCACCGGTGCCAGACAGAAAGTCGGGAACTGGCCGGGGGTAACCGTCGAGAAGAAGGAAGGTAGCCTCGTTTATCGAGGACACACCATCCGTATTGTCGATTTGCCGGGCATCTATTCTCTCACCGCCTATTCCATCGAAGAGATCATCGCCCGAGACTTCATCCTCGAGGACCGCCCCGACGTCGTCGTGGACGTGATCGACGCCTCCAATCTGGAGCGCAATCTCTATCTGGCGGTACAGCTCATGGAACTCGGGCGCCCCCTGATTTTCGCCCTGAACATGATCGACGTGGCCAAGGCCCGGGGCATCATCATTGACACCGAACTCCTCTCCCGGCTCCTCGGGGTCCCCGTGGTCACGACGGTGGGAACCAAGGGGCTCGGGCTCGATGAACTGCTCGAAACAATCGTCGCCGTGGCCGAAGGGCGCCTAAAATCACGCCCGGTAAGCATAAACTACGGCCCGGAGGTAGAGAGGGAAATCCGCGCCCTGGTCGAGGAAATCGAAAAGATACCCGCCCTGCGCGAGAAGTATCCCCCTCGCTGGCTGGCCATCAAATTGCTCGAAAACGACCGGGAAATATTGAAAAAGGTCTCCTCCATCCCGGGGACCGAGAAAGTTCTGGAACAGCTAAAACGCAGTGAAACCCGGTTGCGGGAACTGCTTGATGACACCCCGGAGGCCATCATCGCCGAAGCCCGCTACGGCTTCATTGCCGGGGCCCTCCGTGAGGTGGTGCGCGTCTCCCCCATTGATCGGCGCACCCTTTCCGACCGCATTGACGACATAGTTACCCACCGTTTTCTCGGTTTTCCCATCTTCATCCTGGCCATGTATGCCCTCTTCTATCTCACCTTTACCCTCGCGGCCTATCCCGTGGCCGCCATCGAATACGGAGTGGACCTCCTGGCCAGGGTGCTCTCTGCTCGTCTACCCGACGGTCTCCTTAAGGAATTGCTGATAGACGGCATCATCGGTGGCGTGGGCGGAGTGCTGGTCTTTTTGCCCAACATCCTTTTGCTCTTTTTGGGCATCAGCATCTTCGAAGACACCGGGTATCTTGCGCGAGCCGCCTTCATCATGGATCGGGTGATGCATTTCCTCGGGCTTCACGGCAAGTCCTTCATTCCTCTGCTCATGGGGTTTGGCTGTAACGTGCCGGCCATCATGGCCACGCGCACCCTTGAAACCAAAAGAGATCGTATCCTCACGATCCTCATCAACCCGCTGATGAGTTGCTCGGCCCGCCTTCCCGTCTACGTCCTCTTTGCTGGAGCCTTTTTTCCTGGCCAGGAAAGCCGCGTTATCTTCGGGATTTACGCCTTGGGAATCATCCTGGCCATGCTCCTGGGAAAACTCTTTAGCCGCGTGCTCATCAAGGAAGAGGACACTCCTTTCGTGCTCGAACTCCCTCCCTATCGAATGCCGACCCTGAGGAGTCTTCTCCTTCACATGTGGGAGAAGACCAAGGTTTACCTCCAGAAGATGGGAGGGGTGATCCTTATTTGCTCGGTCATCCTTTGGGCCCTTACGGCATTTCCCAGGGTCAACGGGCAGGCCCCGCCGATAGAGGAGAGCTACATCGGCCGGCTGGGCCAAGCCCTGGCCCCCGTGGTGGAACCCCTGGGGTTCGATTGGCGCTTAGGAGTGAGTCTGGCCACGGGCTTCGTGGCCAAGGAAGTGGTCGTCTCTTCCCTGGGCGTGCTCTATCAGGTGAAAGACGATGACGTCCACTCCCTGCGCGAGCGTCTCCGCGAGGCCGGCCTCTCGCGGAGCACGGCCCTGGCCTTCATGGTCTTCGTGCTGGTTTATATCCCCTGCATCGCTACGGTTCTGGCCATCTGGCGCGAAACCGGGGCCCTAAAATGGCCGGCTTTCTGCATTGCTTACGAACTCATTTTGGCCTGGGTCCTGGCCTTTATCATCTATCGCCTGGGCCTTCTGTTGGGCTTCTGAATCAACCCCGCCACTTTATTTCTTTCTCAAACGGCGACGCACAAAAGATAGCAATCCGGTCCCGGCCAGGACCAAAA
>JAADCO010000058.1 GCA_013154385.1 Thermodesulfobacteriota bacterium | reverse complement strand
TTAGGTGTGCGCTGGCCGACGGTTGGGGCGGTTCGATGATCGCCACCGAGCTCCAGGACATCCTCTTCGGCACGCCGGTGCCCATCCGGGCCACGGTGAACCTCGGGGTCCTCAAGGAGGACATGGTCAACGTCACCGTCCACGGTCACGAGCCCGAGGTGGCCGAGGCCCTGGCCATGGCGGCCCAGGACCCGGAGATCATCAAGGAAGCCCAGAAGGTCGGGGCGAAGGGGATCAATCTGGCCGGCATCTGCTGCACGGGAAACGAGGTCCTCATGCGCCGCGGCATCCCCATCGCCGGAAGCTTCGTCCAGCAGGAGCTGGCGCTTGCCACCGGCGCGGTGGAGGCCATGATCGTTGACGTCCAGTGCATCATGCAGAACGTGACCACCGTGGCCCAGGCCTTCCACACCGCGGTGATCACCGTGAGCGACAAGGCCGAGATCGAAGGGGCCATGCACATCCCCTTCGACCATCATCATCCGGTGGAGACGGCGAAGAAGATCCTGCGCGAGGCCATCGCCCGCTTCCCCAAGCGGGACAAGAGCCGCGTCTACATCCCCAAGGCCAAGATGGACGTGGTGGCCGGCTTCAGCCACGAGACCATCCTTTATATTCTCGGCGGTCGCTTCCGGGCCTCCTACAAGCCGCTCAACGAAAACATCATCAACGGCCGGGTGCTCGGCGTGGCGGCCATCGTCGGTTGCGACAACTTCCGGGTGTTTGACGAGGTCCACGTGGAGCTCGCCAAGGAGCTCATCGCCAACAACGTCCTGGTCGTGGCCACGGGTTGTGCGGCCACGGGCCTGGGACGCGCGGGGCTCCTTTCTCCGGAGGCGGCAAGCCTTGCCGGAGACTCGCTCCGCGAGGTGCTCGAGGCCGTGGGTTGTCCGCCGGTCCTTCACATGGGCTCCTGCGTGGACAACAGCCGCATCCTCATCGCCTTGACGGAGATGGTGAACACCGGTGGCCTTGGCGAAGACATTGACGAGCTTCCGGCCATCGGTTGCGCGCCCCAGTGGATGAGCGAGAAGGCGGTGGCCATCGGAAACTATTTCGTGGGCAGCGGCGCCTGCGTCGTCTTCGGGCCGAACTTCCCCACGGAGAAGAGCCAGGTGGCCACGGACTATCTCTTCCACGAGTTCAAGAACCTCTTTCGCGCCAACTGGCTCGTGGCCCGCGACGCCAAGGAGCTCGCCTCGGTGATGATCGACAAGATCCAGGAGAAGCGCAAGAACCTCGGGATCGACAAGCCCAAGCCGCGCGTGCTCTTCGACATGGCCATGCGGCGGGCGCTCGAGAGCCCGAAGGTCACTTCACCTTTCCACGGGCTTGGTTGTTTCGGTCCTACTCATCTGCGGGTCTCTCCGGACGAAGAGGAAGAGGCCCAGGCCTAAACTAAGACGAACGGGGTGTTTTCATGGGCAAGAAGAAGAGCGGCAAGGTCCTCGTCCTGGGGGGTGGCGTAACGGGGGTGCAGACGGCCCTCGACCTCGCCTCCCTCGGTTACTACGTCTATCTGGTGGACAAGAAGGCTTCCATTGGTGGGGTCATGGCCCAGCTCGACAAGACCTTCCCCACCAATGACTGTAGCTTGTGAATACTCGCGCCGAAGCTGGTGGAGGCCGGTCGGTCTCCCAACATCGAGATCATCACGCTGGCCGAGCTCAAGGAGCTTTCCGGAAAACCCGGAAACTTCAAGGCCAAGCTCGAGGTGCGTCCGCGCTACGTGGACCCCACCAAGTGCACGGCCTGCGGGATGTGCACCACTTACTGCCCCAAAGAGATCGTTGACGAATACAACGAGGGCCTCGATTTCACGGCCTCGATCCACATCGATTATCCGCAGGCGGTGCCCACGGTCTACTACATCGACGAAAAGAGCTGTCTGCGTCTGAACCACGAGAGCTGTCAGCTCTGCGCCAACGTCTGCGGTCCGAACGCCATCGAGTTCGACGAAAAGCCCGAAGAAAGAGAGCTCGAGGTGGGGGCGGTGGTCCTCGCCATCGGGTTCGGTCGGGTGCCGGAGGAGGTGCTCGAGAGATACGGCTACGGGAAGTATCCCGACGTGCTCACGAGCCTTGAGATCGAGCGCCTGACCTGCGCCTCCGGGCCCACGGAGGGCGAGATCGTAAGGCCCTCTGACTTTGCCCATCCCCATCGCATCGCCTTTCTCCAGTGCGTGGGCTCGAGGGACGAGACCTGCGGCAACGGCTATTGCTCGACGGTCTGCTGCATGTACGCCATGAAGGAGGCCTCGGTGGTCAAGGAGCACGCCCCGGAGGCCGAGATTGACCTCTTCTTCATGGACATCCGCACCATGGGCAAGGGCTTTGACGAGGCCTTCAACCGGGCGGTGGAAAAGTACGGTTTCCGCACCATCTACGCCCGGGTGCCCAAGGTGGAGCAGGTGGGCCGCAAGCTTGCGCTCACCTACGTCACCGAGGACGGGAAGACCCATCGCGACTTCTACGACATGGTCGTCCTCTCCGTGGGGCTCGACGCCCCGGCGGATGCGGAGCGGCTGGCCGACCTCCTCGGCATCGAGCTCAACAAGTTCGGCTTTGCCGCCACCAAGACCGCGGCTCCGCTCGAGACGAACGTGCCGGGCATCTTCGTGGCCGGGGCCTTCCAGGGGCCGAAGGACATCCCGGAGAGCGTGGTCCAGGCCCACGGGGTGGCGGCCGAGTGCTCGGAGCTTCTGGCCGAGGCCCGCGGTCAGGACGTGGTCCACAAGGAGTTTCCGCCGGAGGACGTGGAGCTTGAGCGCGAAGAGCCGAGGATCGGTGTCTTCGTCTGTCATTGCGGCGTGAACATCGCGAGCGTCGTGGACGTGGAGGCGGTGCGCGACTATGCGGCCAAGCTCCCCCACGTGGTGCTTTCGGAAAACGTCATGTATTCCTGCTCCCAGGACGCGCAGGCGGACCTGGTGAAGAAGATCAAGGAATACCGCCTCAACCGGATCGTGATTGCGGCCTGTAGCCCCCGCACGCACGAACCGCTCTTCCAGGAGTCTCTGCGGGAGGCCGGGCTCAATCCGGCGCTCATCGAGATGGCCAACATCCGTGACCAGTGCGCCTGGGTGCACGCCGAAGATCCGGAGGCCGCCACCAAGAAGGCCATGGACCAGGTGCGCATGGCCGTGGCCAAGGCGGCGCGTCTTGAGCCGCTTGAGCTCCAGAAGGTGCCGGTCACGCCGGTGGCCCTGGTCATCGGCGGTGGGGCGGCGGGCATGTCCGCGGCCCTCTCCGTGGCGGATCAGGGCTACGAGGTCCATCTCGTGGAGCGCGAAGAGGAGCTCGGCGGAAACCTCCGCCGGGTGACGGGGCTCCTTTCCGGTGAGGATCCGCAGAAGATCCTCGACGACCTCATCAAGCGCGTCCAGAAACACGAGAAGATCAAGGTCCACACCGGGACCACGGTGGAAAACATCTCCGGTTACGTGGGGAACTTCACCTCCACGCTCAGGCGTCCGGAGGGTTCGGAGGTGGTGAACCACGGGGTGGTCATCATCGCCACCGGCGGTCGGGAGAACCGGCCGGAGCGTTTCGGCCTCGGGGAGAACGACCGCGTGCTCACCCAGCTCGATCTCGAAGACGAGCTCACCAGGAAGGGCGGACGCCTCAGCCGCGCCCGGAGCATCGTCATGATCCAGTGCGTGGGTTCCCGGGGCGATGGACTCAACTATTGCAGCAAGCTCTGCTGTCAGCAGGCGGTGAAAAACGCCCTGCGCATCAAGAAGCGCTATCCCAAGAAGGACGTCTACGTCCTCTTCCGCGACATGCGGACCTACGGTTTCAGCGAAGACGCCTATCGGGAGGCGCGTAAGGCGGGGGTCATCTTCCTGCGCTATCAGGCGGAGGAAAAGCCCGAGCTGGTGACGCAGGGGAAGTCCTTGCGGGTCAAGGTGAAGGACGCCCTCCTTGGCGAGGAGCTCCTCTTGCCCTGCGACCTCCTCGTGCTCTCCGTGGGGATCGCCCCCGGGGAGAACGAGGAGCTCTCCAAGCTCATCAAGGCCCCGCTCACCGGGGACGGTTTCTTCCTCGAGGCGCACGTGAAGCTCATGCCGGTCGAGCTCCCGGTGGAGGGAGTCTACGTCTGCGGTCTGGCGCACGCGCCCAAGCCGCTTGACGAGACCCTGGCCCAGGCCAGGGCCGCGGCGGCCAAGGCGGTCATCCCCATGGCCAAGGGCTTCGTGGAGGTGCCGCCCATCGTCTCGCGTGTCGACCAGGCCAAGTGCATCGGTTGCGGCATCTGCGCCGATCTCTGCCCCTACGGGGCCATCAGGCTGGTCAAGGTGGGCAAGAGGAAGAAGGCCGAGACCATCACCGCTTCCTGTAAGGGTTGCGGTATTTGCGCCTCGCATTGTCCGGTGCTGGCCATCAGCATGGGTGGCTTCACGGACGAGGCCATCTTGGCCCAGATCGAGGCCTTCGGAGAGTTCGTGGAGAAGGAAGCCGCCGAAGAACCCAAGGAGGAAGCGGCTTAATGCGCGATATGATCGCAGGTTGCAAAACAAAGTTAAACTCCTTTGAGAGCAGGAGTTAGTCTATGGCTTTCGAACCGAAGATCCTGAGTTTCTTTTGTCACTGGTGTTGTTACGCGGCGGCGGATTCCGCCGGGGTGGCCCGCTATCAGTATCCGCCCAACAACCGGGTGGTGCGCGTCATGTGCACCGGGCGGATCGATCCGCGCTTCATCGTCGAGGCCTTCTACGTGGGGGCCGACGGCGTGCTCGTCGGCGGGTGACACCTCGGGGAGTGCCATTACCAGTCTGGTAATTACGAAGCGCTGTTGATGGCGGAAGTGACCAAGAGGATCCTTGAGGCCGTGGGGCTCAATCCGGCGCGGTTCCGGATTGATTGGGCCTCGGCGGCCGAGGCCCCGCGGTTCGTCCAGATCGTGACGGACTTCACCGAGGCCATCAAGAAGATCGGGCCTCTGGGGGAGCCCGAGGGGCTCGACAAGGAGACGCTCAAGCTCCGTCTGGCGGCGGCGCGTGAGCTTTGCACGAAGAACCGTTTCCGGGCGGCCTACGGAAACCTCGCCCGGGCCATCAAGAAAGAGGGAGACTACAGCCCGGAGAGCATCGCGCGCAAGGTGGAGGAAAAGCTCGTCCCCCTCATCAAGAAGGAGCTCCTGGAGGCGGAGATCAAGGCCCTCCTCGCCAAGGGGCCGGTCTCTATCGAGACGCTCCTTTCCAAGACCGGGGCGAGTCAGGAAGAGGTCACGGCGGTGCTTGAAGGGCTTTCCAAGCGTGGCCAGGTAGTCCGAGAGGGAGATCTTTGGCAACCGAAAACGAGCTGAGGGGTTAGATGATGATCGATCTCAAGAAGCGGGAAGCGGGCTTGACCGAGGAACTTTTGGGGGTAGGGGCCCCGGAGACCTTTTCCCAGTGTTTTCGTTGCGGCGCCTGTTCGGGAATCTGTCCGGTGGAGAAGGTGGTCGAGGAGTTCGATCCGCGGGTGATCGTTCACGGGGTCCTCTTGGGGCTCAAGGAGAGGCTCCTTTCCGGCAAGACCATCTGGTTCTGTTCGGGTTGCGGGTCTTGCGTGCCGGTGTGCCCCATGGAAGTCAAGCCCATGGAGGTCATCCGGGCGCTCAAGGCCCTCGTGGCGAAGGAAGATCCCGCGCGGGCCTTGGAGATGCGTTTCGAGGCGGGGCGGCTGGCCCGGGTGGATGCCGGCAAGTGCATCGCCTGCCTCACGTGCGTGCGGACTTGTCCCTTCGGCGCGGCTTCCATCGTGTCCGAGGGTTACGCGGTGATAGATCCCGACAAGTGTCAGGCCTGCGGGATTTGTGTGGTAGAGTGTCCGGCCCGGGCCATTGAGCTTCGGCCGGCGCCGGAGACGAGCGTTTTCGAGGCGGGGGTTTAGGGCTCATGTCCGAGATGAAGATCACCATCCTTTGTTGTCATTATACGAACCAGGCCACGGCGGAAGATTTCGCCGGGATCCCGGCCAAGATCGAGGTGAAGAGGTATCCCTGTTCGGGGAAGATCGAGGTGGCCGACATCCTGCGGGCGCTCGAGGACGACGCCGAAGGGGTGCTCGTGGCTGGCTGCGAGAAGTCGAGCTGTCACAACCGTTCGGGCAGCCAGCGGGCGGAGAAGCGCACCGCGGCGGCGCAAAAGATCCTCGAGGAGATCGGGATGGAGCCGGAGCGGGTGCAGATGGCCTTTGTCCCGCGTCTGGAGACCGGGGTCCTGGTGGAGGCGACGAAAAGGCTTTTCGAAACGCTCCTTGATCTCAAGAGCAAAGAGGGGACGTCCTCATGATTATTGCGGAGAGAAAACCCATATCGCGTATCTTGGCCATGATCGAACCTTACGAGCGGGTGGCGGTCCTGGGATGCCGGGGCTGTGTGGCCATCTGCTCGGCGGGAGGCGACCGGGAAGTGGAGATCGTTTCCGCGGCCTTGAGGCTGGCCCGCAAGCGGGCCGGGCGCCCCTTGACCGTGGTGGAGGAGACCTTGGTCCGGCAGTGCGATCCGGAGTATCTCACCGGGCTTGAGGAGCTCGCCAAGAAGGTGGACGCCGTGGTCTCCTTGGCCTGCGGGGTGGGGGTGAACTTCATCGCCGACCGTTTCCCCGAGCTTCGGATCTATCCCGGGGTGGACACGAGCTTCTACGGGGCCAACCCGGCACTCGGGGAGTGGGAGGAGAAGTGCCGCGGTTGTGGAGACTGTATCCTCGATTTCACCGGGGGGCTTTGTCCCATCGCCCGCTGTGCGAAGAACCTCTTGAACGGCCCCTGCGGTGGGTCGCAGGACGGAAAGTGCGAGATTCGGCCCGAGGTGCCTTGCGTCTGGCATCAGATCTACGAGAGGCTCAAGGCCCGTGGTGAACTGGAAAGGATGATGAAGCTCTTCCCGGCCAAGGACTGGCGGCCTGCGGGGCACGACGGTCCGCGGGTGAGGACCAGGGAAGACTTAAAGGTGGGAAACTAGACCGCTTGAGGAGGAAGAGGTGAGCGAGAAGACCTATCACAGCCATCTCGAGAAGGTGCTTAGAGAAGGTCACTTTGCGGTGACCTGTGAGATTGGTCCGCCGAAAAACGCCGACGCCGAGGTCGTGCGGCGGAAGGCCCGGCTGATCCGCGGTTACGTGGATGCGGCCAACATCACCGATTGTCAGACGGCCATCGTCCGCATGTCCTCGATTGCTTCGGCGGTGATCGTTATGCAGGAAGGGGTCGAGCCGGTGGTCCAGATGACCTGTCGGGACCGCAACCGGATCGCCATCCAGGCCGATCTCCTGGGGGCGGCGGCCCTGGGGGTGAAGAACCTGCTGTGCCTCACCGGCGACCATCAGAAGTTCGGAAACCATCCGGAGGCCAAGGGGGTCTTTGATCTCGACTCCATTACGTTGCTCGACATGGTCCGCCGGATGCGCGACGAGAAGCGCTTCATGTGCGGGGAGGAGATCAAGGGCCCGACGGTCGAATTCTTCATCGGGGCCGCGGCCAACCCCTTTGCCGACCCCTTCGAGTTCCGGGTCCATCGGATGGGGAAGAAGATCGCCGCGGGAGCGGAGTTCATCCAGACCCAGATCGTCTACAACCTCGAGCGGTTCCGCAAGTTCATGGAGATGGCCCGCGATCTGGGTTTGACGGAAAAGGCCTTCATCATGGCGGGTATCACGCCGCCCAAGTCCTTCGGGATGGCGCGCTACATGAAATATTTTGTTCCCGGGCTCGACGTGCCCGACGAGATCCTCAAGCGCATGAAAGAGGCCAAGGACAAGAGGGAAGAGGGGATCAACATCGCGGTGGAGATCATCGAGCAGGTGCGCGAGATCCCCGGCGTGGCCGGCGTGCACATCATGGCCATCGAATGGGAGGAGGCCGTGCCGGAGATCGTCAAGCGCGCCGGGCTCCATCCGCGTCCTCTGGCCGAAGAGGTGAAGCCGGAGATCCCTGCGGCGCGGGAGGTCCTCGAGGTGCGGGCCGTGCCGGAGGAGAAGCCTGCGGAGGTGGCCGAAGAAGAGGTGCCCGAGGCCCCGCCCAAGGTGGAGGTGCCGGCCGAGGCGCTCAAGCAGATCTTCACCTCTCTCCGGAGCAGCATGGATGCCCTGCGTGACGGGATCAACCTCCTGCACGAGGGGCTGGCCAGCCTTGAGCGGGCCCTCCTCGGCGGAGAGGTGACGCCTCCGCCGGCGGCGGCCCCGGTGGTGGAAGAGAAGGTCGAGGTCGAAAGGGAAGTTCCTCCGCCGGAGCGGAAGGAAGAGGAGGAGCGGGCCAAGAAGGTGGCCGATCTCCT
>JAADCO010000174.1 GCA_013154385.1 Thermodesulfobacteriota bacterium | reverse complement strand
CTCATTCAAGGAGGTCAGCTATGTCCGAACCCACCAAAATCGAAAGCGTCTTAAAGGAAGAGCGGATCTTCTATCCTCCTCAGGAGGGGCGCGACGAGGCTTACATCAGTTCCAAGTTTGAGTACGAGCAGATCTACAAGTACTCGCTGGACGATCCCGATGGCTTCTGGAGCGAGCGCGCCAAGGAACTCATCTCCTGGTTCAAGCTCTGGGACAGGACCTGCTACTGGGACTTCGAGAAGCCCGAAATTCGCTGGTTCGAAGGCGGCAAGCTCAACGCCTGTTACAACTGCCTCGACCGTCATCTCAACGACGAAACCAAGAACAAGGCCGCCATCATCTGGCAGGGTGAACCCGACGAGGAAGTCCGCGTCTACACCTATCAGATGCTCCATCGCGAGGTCTGCCGCTTCGCCAACGTCCTCAAGAAAATGGGCATCAAAAAAGGTGATCGTGTGGCCATCTATCTGCCCATGATCCCGGAACTCCCCATCGTCATGCTGGCCTGCGCCAGGATCGGCGCCATCCACTCCGTGGTCTTCGGTGGGTTCTCCGCCGAGAGCTTGAAGACCCGTATCCAGGACTGTGAGGCCAAGCTTCTCATTACCGCCGACGGTTACTGGCGCGCGGGCCGCAAGGTGGAGGCCAAGAAAAACGCCGACGCCGCCCTGCAGGACTGCCCCACCGTGGAGAAGTGCATCGTGGTCAAGCGCCTGGGGCTCGACATCAACTGGGTCGAGGGGCGCGACATCTGGTATCACGAGGCCATCAACGCCGAAGACATCTCCGACCATTGCGAGTGCGAAGAAATGGACGCCGAGGACATCCTCTTCATCCTCTACACCTCCGGCTCCACGGGCAAACCCAAGGGCGTGTTCCACACCACCGGTGGCTACCTGGTCTACGTGGCCCACACCCTCCAGTGGGTCTTCGACCTCAAGCCCGAAGACATCTTCTGGTGCACCGCGGACATCGGCTGGATCACCGGACACTCCTACATCGTTTACGCACCCCTCACCCTCGGCGCCACGGAGATCATGTACGAGGGTGTTCCCACCTATCCGCATCCCGGCCGCTTCTGGGAGCTCTGCCAGAAGTATCGGGTGAGCCTCTTCTACACCGCGCCTACGGTCATCCGGGCCCTCATGCGCGAGGGTGACGAGTGGCCGCACAAATACGACCTCTCCTCCCTGCGCATCCTGGGAAGCGTGGGTGAACCCATCAACCCCGAGGCCTGGCTCTGGTATTACAAGCACGTGGGTCGCGAACGCTGCCCCATCGTGGACACCTGGTGGCAGACGGAGACCGGCGGGTTCCTCATTTCTCCTCTGCCCTACGCCATTCCGCAGAAGCCCGGTTCCGCCACCGTACCGCTTCCGGGCGTGGAGCCGATCATCCTCAAGGATGACGGAACCCCTGCCGGAGTCAACGAAGGCGGCCATCTCTGCATGAAGCGCGCCTGGCCGGGTATGCTGCGCGGCGTCTGGGGGGATCCCAAGCGCTTCAAGGAAGTCTACTTCAGCCGGTTCCCCGGCTATTACTACACCGGAGACGGCGCCCGTCGTGACGAAGACGGCTACTACTGGATCATGGGCCGTCTGGACGACGTGATCAACGTCTCCGGTCACCGTTTGGGCACCATGGAGCTCGAAAGCGCTCTCGTGGCCCATCCGGCGGTGGCCGAGGCCGCGGTCATCGGTATCCCTCACGAGGTAAAGGGCGAGACCATCTACGCTTTCGTCATCCTCAAAGAGGGCTTCGAACCCTCCGATGAGCTGCGGCAGGAGCTCCGTCAGCACATGCGCAAGGTCATCGGCCCCATCGCCACCCCTGAGTTCATTCAGTTCGTGAGCGGGTTGCCCAAGACGCGCAGCGGAAAGATCATGCGCCGCATCCTGCGGAAGATCGCGACCGGTCAGTACGAAGACCTGGGTGACACCTCCACCCTGGCTGATCCTTCGGTCATCGACGAGCTCATCAAGGGCCGGGAGGAACTCATGAAGAAATAACCGGCTGCTTTGCCGGTATTTTCTTCGGAAAGGGCGGGGAATCCCCGCCCTTTCTCGTTTTAGAACCTAAGAAGCCACCATCCCAGGGCCAAAGCCAGCCAAAGTCCGTAAAACCCCTTCGCAATCGGGCTCCCCCTGAAGCGGGCAAAGAGCCTCTCGGGAGCAAAGGCCACCAGGATCGCCCAGAGGGCCAGGGGATACACGTTGGGGTTCCTTTCCGCGGCTTCCCTGAAATGACCTTCCATCAAGGCCCTTGCGGCATCCGTCATCCCGCACCCCGGGCAGGGATGGCCGGTGAGCGCCTTTAGCGGGCAGATCCAGGGCAGGCGCACAGCCTCCAGGTTGACCCAGCCAAAGAGGGAGAGGACCACGCCGGCAAGCGCCAGGGAAACGAAAAGGCGCACCAATCGGCGCTCAAGCACCGCGACGGTATCTCTCGCGTAGCTCTTCAAGGATCAGGTTGATCTCCTTTTGCTGAATGGCGTCGGTGATGATGCCCAGCGAGATGAGCGCCATGATCAGGGAGATGGCCGGCAAGCTTTCGCTGGGCGGCAAGCCGTAGAGATGCTGGATCCTCACGATGGCCCGGCCCATGAGGTACTCGTGATAAATGTGATAGAGGCCGCAGGTGAGAATGGTGAAGACCAGCCACTTCCCGAAGGAGAACTCCTCCCGCCCCAAAAGGAGGTTGACCACCTTCATCTGCTTGTACTGCCAGAAGATGTCCCAGAGGCCGCACGTGAGAATAGAAAGGATGACGTCCTTGGCCACGCTCGAGGGTTCGGGAAGCTCGGACGGCGGAAGAGGCGGTCTTTCCATGCCCTTATCTATCGGCCTAAGACCTCTTTTTTGAAATCTCCAGCTCGAGGGAGAGCTCCACCTTCTTCCCCTGCCGAAGATCAAGCGGCCAGAACGGCATCACCGCAAGCCCCTGGGTGGTGAGCTCGTAGCCCTTTTCCGATTGGTTCACCGTGCGCACCGGAAAACAGAAGATGCGCAGCGTTTCCGGAAGCTTGACGAGCAACCGCTCACCGGTCTTGTCGTCCGTGAAGGTGAGGCGATTCCCCTGGGTCTCGAAGGGTGCGGAGGGGTCAACCGCGCGCCCGTTCACCAGGAGCCGGCCTTGACCGTGGGCCATGAAGGGGGGATAGAAGTTCATCTCCACGCCGAAGAAGCATCTCGTCTCCACCTGGGCGCGGTATTCCAGCTCGTAGCGCACCACCAGGGTGCGGCCTTTGCGACGGAGACGAATGAACTTGCGCAGGAGAAGGGGGCGCCTCTCGGAGCCCGGCGGATAGAGCCCCCCGTCGCGAAAGAAGAGGAGCTCCTCACCGGAGCGGTGGAAATGATAGGGCTGATTGGCAAAGTCGCCCCATTCACCGAAATCGCAGGCCACGAAGTCCTCGAGCCCGCGCTGCGGGTCGAAGAAGTGCTCCATGAGGCTGTGGCGCTCGTACCAGTCGTAGACCAGCGCGCGCACGACCTCCGCCGAGGGGCGCTTCTGCAGATGATGGATGCTTGAGACCTCCTCCTCGGCGTGTCCGCCTTCCTGGTCGAGATGCAGGATGTCTTCGTGATAGGCCTCAAAGCGCCGGGTGAGGACGTTTCCGTAGTTGTGCCGGTTGCCCAGGCTCGACCATTCCACGAGCTGGCCGCCGTAGGAGGGTTTGAAGACGAGCACCGCTTCCGGGGAGGTGTAGACCACCTCTTCCCTTCCGTCGTAGTCGAGATCAACGAGCTCGATCTCCTCCTTGCCCCTGGCGCGAAGCTTCTGCTCGGCCTCAAGGAGGCTCTCCCACACCGCCTGGCGGAGATGCGGCAGATAGAGCCCGCCGAAGATGCCGTGCCAATAGGCGTCGTTGCACTGGGAGGCCAGAAGGGCCAGGCGGGCCTCCTGGTCGAAGAGCTGAGGATCCCGGGAAAGGGCGCTCACGCGATACATCCGCTTGTGCAGATAGTTCGATTCCGGGTACTTGACGAAGAAGTTGCGCCAGTGACCGCCGCGGATGAAGGCCTCGAAGTGGGTGCCTTCCACGCGCAGGCGCCGGGTGAGCTCCTTCAGTTCCAGGATGCGCTTGGCGGGAAGCGCCCATTCTTCCATCTCCTTGTAGGAAGCCGTGGGCAAATAGGCGAGGCCCAGGGCTTCGGTGCGCTTCAGGGCCTCGGAGAAGGTGATGATCTCCACCCGGCCCTCTTCCTGCCACTGCGCAGAGGCCCGCAGAAAGGACTCGAGCCACCCTTCCTCGTAGACCCATTTCCTCGTTCCCGGCCAGGCCCCGAACTTCTCCCCGTCGTCGAAATAGATGGCCAGCCTCCCGCCGCGCAGGGCCACGTCCCGCAGATAGCGTTCCAGCCGCTCCACGGGCCAGAAGGGAATGGCGTAACGCAGGGTCTCGTCAATGGGAAAGACCGCCAGCCTCTTGCCCTCGGCTTCGGTGAGATAGTAGCCGTGGAGGGCCTGCTTTTCGAAGCCCGAGACCAGGAAGTGGCGGTCGTCCACGACCACGTACTTGATGCCGAGGTCAACCAAGTCCTCGACCAGCGCCTGCTCCCACACGCGCTCGGTGAGCCAGAGACCCTCGGGGGTGACGCCGAAGGACCGCCGCAGATAGTCCTTGTGGCGCAGGACCTGTTCTTTGCGATCCTCGCGCGGGATGACCGCGAGGATGGGCTCGAAAAAACCCCCGGCAACCGGCTCTATCTGGCCCCGCGAGACCATCTCTCCCAGGAGATCGAAGGCGCGCGGGAAGTGGTCTTCCCACCACTTGAGGAGGATGCCGCTCACGTGGAGGCTGAAGCGGAAGCGCGGCTCCTTCTTCACCGCCTCGAGAAAGGGGAGATAGCTCTCGCGCGTGAGCCTCTCAATCACGTGGGGAAAGTTGCCCAGGGGCTGATGATTGTGGACACCAAAGACCAAAGGTAAAGGCATGCGCTCTCCTAGTTTCGTGGTATCTCGAGCATCCGCGCCACGGCCTGGTAGGCCTTGCGGCGGATGTCCTCCGGCACGGTGACCACCGGAGAGAGGGTCTCCAAGGAACGCTTGAGGTCCTCCAGGCTGATGAGTTTCATGGCCTTGCAGAGCATCTTCTCCGAAGCCGGATAGAACTCCTTGTCGGGGTTCTGCTTCTTCAGCGGATAGAGGAGACCCACCTCGGTGCCCACGATGAACTCCCGGGCCGGTGATTCCTTGGCGAAGCGGAGCATCCCGCTGGTGGAGCGGACGGCATCCGCCAGGTCTATGACCTCGGGACGGCATTCGGGATGCGCCATGAAAACGGCCTCTGGATGGGCCTCTTTGGCCTGGTTCACGTCCTCCACGGTGAGCACGTCGTGAAAGGGGCAGAATCCGTCGTGATAGTGGATCTTCTTGTCCTTGAAGAAGCGCTGGGTGTAGCGCGCCAGGTTCATGTCCGGGAGGAAGATGATCTCGTCTGCCTCGAGGGACTTGACCACGTTGACGGAGTTGGCCGAGGTGCAGCAGATGTCGGAGACGGCCTTGATCTCCGCGTAGGAGTTGACGTAGGTGACCACCGGAGCCCGGGGATACCGGGCCTTCAGGGCCTCCACGTCCTCCACGGAGATCATGTCCGCCATCTCGCAACCGGCTTCAAGGCGCGGAAAGACCACGAGCTTGTCCGGACACACGATGGCCGCGGTCTCGGCCATGAAACGCACCCCGCAGAAGACCACCACTTCGGCCTCGGTCTGAGAGGCCTTGAGCGAGAGCTCCAGGGAATCCGCTACCAGATCGGCGACTTCCTGGATCTCCGGCGGCTGATAGTTGTGGGCCAGGATGATGGCTTTCTTCTCACGCGCCAGTTCACGGATCTCTTGCTGAAGGTGCTTTACGTCCATCGTCTCACCTCTCTCGAATGATCTCGACGTCTTTGGGAGGATGGAAGACGAAAAGTTCAGGCGGAAGGTCAACGTTTCTTTGGAGATTCCGAAAGCGGATCTTCGTCAGGTTCCCGAGATAGTCCCAGAACCAGATCTCCTTGATGGCCCCGGTCTTGGGGTCAACCAGCAAGCGGAGCTTCTCCACCTGGGGGTTCTGCGTCTTGGGAGCCACGTCGAGCGCCACCAGGGAATCGAGACGCTCCATGCCGCGGATGTCGAAATCCCGCAGGAGGTTCCCCTTTCCGGACATGAAGCCCAGGGTCACCTTGGGGGAGAGGGCCTTTCCCGAGGGAAAGATCATCACCTGGCGATCTATCTCGCTGTAGACGTAGATCTTCTGCCCGTCGCAAACCACGAGCAAGGGTTCCGGCCAGACGTATTCCCAGCGCATGAGGCCGGGCTTCTTGAACCAGACCTTGCCGCGGGAGAGACGGACCTCCTGGCCGCGATGCCAGTGGACTTCCTGCTCGAAATCCGCCACAAAACTCTTCGTGGCTTCGTAATAGGCCTGTACTCGTTCGGCGATTTCTCGTGCCTGGTCGGCCTGGGACGGACGGAGACTAATGGTCAGGACGCACCAACACAGGACGAGGACGTACACCATCTGACGGACCAACGATGCCCTCCCTTTCCATTCGTTCGATCATGCGGGCCGCACGGTTGTAGCCCACGCGTAAGCGCCTCTGGAGCATAGAAATAGAGGCCTGTCCGGTTTTGATCACCAACTCTACGGCCTGTTCGTAGAGTTCGTCCACTTCTTCGTCCTCGAGCGCTCCCTCTTCTCCCGTCCCCGGGGTCAGGATGGTGGTCTCGTATTCGGGCTCGCCCTGAGCCTTCCAGAACTCCACCACCCGCCTGACTTCCTTCTCCGAGACATAGGCCCCGTGAATCCTCTGGAGCTTTGAGGTTCCGGGAGGGAGAAAGAGCATGTCTCCTGCGCCGAGCAGCCTCTCCGCACCGCCGGTGTCCAGGATGGTGCGCGAGTCCGTGCGCGAGGAGACCTGGAAGGAGATACGGGCAGGGAAGTTGGCCTTGATGATGCCGGTGAGCACGTCCACCGAAGGCCGTTGCGTGGCCAGGAGGAGATGGATGCCCGCGGCCCGGGCCATCTGCGCCAGGCGCGTAAGACTCATCTCCACCTCCTTGCTCGAAACCACCATGAGATCCGCCAGCTCGTCCACCACGATGACGATGTAGGGGAGCTTCTCCTCGGCCTCGGCGTTGTAGGACTCGAGGTTCCGCGCCCGGGCCTCCTCCAGCAGTTGATAGCGGCGCTCCATCTCGGAAACGGCCCACTTCAGGACCTGGGTGGCCATCTTGGGCTCCAGGACCACCGGATGCAAAAGATGCGGGATCCCCTCGTAGACGGAGAGCTCGATCCGCTTGGGGTCCACGAGGAGGAACCGCACCTCATCGGGAAGGGACTTGTAGAGGAGGCTTATCAGCATGGAGTGGAGACACACGCTCTTTCCGGTGCCCGTAGCACCGGCGATGAGGAGATGCGGCATCCGGGCCAGGTCCGTGACCACGGGCTTTCCGGAGATGTCCTTCCCCAGGGCCAGGGTGAGCTTGGAACGAGCCTTGCGAAAGGCCTCGCTCGCAAGGATCTCCTTGAGATAGACGACCTCCCTTTCCCGGTTGGCCACCTCGATGCCCACCGCGGACTTGCCGGGAATGGGGGCCACGATGCGGACGCTTGCGGCCTTCAAGCCCAGGGCCAGATCGTCGGCAAGAGACGTGATCTTGTTGATCTTCACGCCCGGAGCCGGCTCGTATTCGTAGACCGTGATCACCGGTCCGGGACAGATCCCCGTGACCTTGCCTTTCACCCCGAAGTTGGCGAGCTTTTCCTCGAGGAGCTTCGCCCGCTCCAGGAGCTCCTCGCGGCTCTCCCGGTGAACGGTGGCCGGCGGGTCGTCGAGAAGTGTGAGAGGCGGCCTTTCGTAGGTGCCCTTCTTCTTGACCGGAGGCTTTATTTCCAGGCCCTCGGCCTTTTCTTCTTCCTCATCTTCGTCTTCCTCGGGAACTCCGTGGTACGGCGGCTCGTCGCTGATGCGCGGGGCCTCGGCCTCTTGCTCTTCCGGCTTCAGGGGCTGCGCCTCGATCTTCGGAGGCTCCACCTGGGAGGGAAAATCCTCCTCCGCACCCTCTTCAGTCAGGGGAACCCGCGGTTCGAGAGCCGGTTCCAGATGACCGCCGGGCCTTATGGCGCTCCACAGCCACTGGCCGGCGGACTTGAAGAAAGACGCCATCTTGGAGAAGAGATCCCGCGGCGAGAGGCCGGAAATGATGCACAGGGCAAAGAGCTCCATGGTGATGACGATGAGCGCGAGCCCCGGGCGACCGATATACCGCATGAGGGAGCGACCGAGCACCCCCAAGAGCCCGCCGCCAAAGGGATAGTGGGCTATCTCCGTGTCCAGACCGAAGAGCGGGGCCAACCAGGCCGTGGAAACGAGGAAGAGCAACCCG
>JAADCO010000074.1 GCA_013154385.1 Thermodesulfobacteriota bacterium | reverse complement strand
AAGGACGACCCCGTGCTCATCGTGCGTTCCCAGAGCGGATTCCCCGCGGTAGGCGAAGTGCTCGAACCCTTTGCCCGTCCGTGGCTGGTCGAAGGCTGGATGCGCGGCTCCCACACCGGGCCTCTCATGCCGGTGGCCTTTGGTCAGGCCAAGCCCACCCGTTTCGACGGTCCGCCGCGGGTCATCGCCGCCGGTTATCAGGTCTGTGAAGGCAAGCTCATCGGGCCGAACGACCTCTTCGACGATCCGGCCTTTGACGATGCGCGCCATCGTTGCGCCATCCTGGCCAATCAGCTCCGGCGTCAGGGAATCTTTGAGCCGCATCGTCTGCCGCCGGAGGAGATGGAATACACCACGCTTCCCAAGGTGCTCGAGAAGCTCAAGGATCGTTTCGAAGACGTGGGAGAACCCGAGGCCAAGGCCCCGGGTACAGGTGAGGGAGAAATCGCCGAATAAAAACCAAGGGGCGGGCAACCGCCCCTTTGTGGTTCTATGGATCTCGAAGACATCCTGGCCGTGGTGGGAATCGTCGTCGGGTTGGCCCTTCTGGCGACGGTGGTCCTGACCACCCTCGATCTCTGGGACCTGCATCGGCGGGGCGCTCCCCCGGAGGCCTACGCCGAAAGGATTTGCGCCCCGGTCTCCTTCCTGGCGAGACAGCCGGCGAGCCTCCTGCGATACCTGGGTGTGAAGCCCGATGCCGAACTCACTCAGACCTTCAATTCCCTGGCCAACCGCGTGACCGTGCTCTGCGAAGAGGCCGCGCTCAAGCTGGTCTCCTCAAGGCTCAAAAAGCCCTCTCCAAGCCCCACCAACGGGGAAAAACCCCTCCAAAAGGAAGCCATCTAGCCCCTCACCAGGCGCAGAATGTCGTTGTAGAAGACCACCAACATCAACACGAGAAGGATGGCGAGCCCTATCTTGTGGATGTATTCCTTGGTGCGCGGCGAAAGGGGCTTTCCGCGAATGGCCTCCACCGCGTAAAGGGCCAGATGACCGCCGTCGAGCATGGGGATGGGAAGGAGGTTCAGCACACCCAGGTTCACCGAGAGCACGGCCATGAAGGAGACCAGCGGCCAGATGCCGGCCTGAGCCTGCTCGCCGGCCAGCTTGGCGATGAAGATGGGCCCTCCCAAAGTGGAGAGCGGGAGCACGCGCTCGATGAGCTTGACGATGGAGATCACGGTGAGCTTGATCATCATGAAGACCATGATGGCGGCCTCTATCAGGGCCCTGCTGGGAGGCACCTTCTCGAACCGGGCCTTGCCCGCCGAGACGATCCCTATCATGGGCACCCGGACCGTCTCGCCGAAGATGTTTTTCACCTCGCGCAACCTGGGGGTGACCACCACCGTGATTTCCTTGTCCCCGCGCTTCACCGTGAGCCTGAGGGGCCGGCCCTCGCTCTTGCGCACCACTTCGTTGAGTTCCTGCCAGCTGGAGATGGGCTTTCCGTCAACCGCCACGATGAGGTCTCCGGGCTGAAGCCCGGCTTCTGCCGCCGGGCTTTCGGGAAGGACCTTTCCCACCTGGGGGAGATAGACGGGTTTTCCCTGAAAGACGAAGACCAGGGCGAAGAAGATCCACGCCAGGATGAAATTGGCCAGCGGCCCGGCCACCACGATCAGGGCCCGATGACTCAGGGGACGATGGGAAAAGGAGGCGTGGAGCTCCTCCGGGGGCACGTCTTCGGTGGGGCTTTCGCCAAGGAGCTTGACGTAGCCTCCCAGGGGGATGGCCGAGATGCAGTACTCCGTTCCGCCGCGCTCAAAGCCGATGATCTTCGGACCGAACCCCAGGGAGAACTTGAGCACCCGCACCCCGAGGAGACGGGCCATGAGGAAGTGCCCCAACTCGTGGAAAAAGATGAGAACCCCTAAGACGATGATTACCGCCAGAAAAGTGTGCATCAGACCTCCAACTGATCAATGATCTTTTCGGCGTGGATCCTGGCGAGTATATCGGCCTCTATCACTTCTTCCAATGAGTCCCCGGGAGAGACCGGCACAGAGGCGAGGACCCGTTCCACCAGAACCGGGATCTGGTCGAAGCGCAGACGCCCGGCGAGAAAGGCCTCGACGGCGACTTCGTTGGCGGCGTTGAGCACCGCCGGGGCCGTGCCTCCCTTGGCCAGGGCCTCGTAGGCCAGACGCAGGCACGGAAACTTCTCGAGATCGGGCTCCTCGAAGGTAAGGGGCGAGACCGCCACCAGATCGAGACGCGGAAGGCGAAGCGGAAGCCTTTCCGGGTAGGAAAGCGCGTAGGCAATGGGGATGCGCATGTCCGGCGGGCCGAGCTGAGCGATGACCGAACCGTCCACGAACTCCACGAGGGAGTGGACGATGCTCTGCGGATGGACCTTGACCTCGATCTTCTCCGCCGGGACGTCGAAGAGGAAGTGGGCCTCGATGACCTCAAGCCCCTTGTTCATGAGGGTGGCGGAGTCAATGGTGATCTTCGCCCCCATCTGCCAGTTGGGATGTTTCAGGGCCTCCTCCGGGGTGACGTGGCGAAACTCCTCCGCAGGCCGGGTGCGAAAGGGGCCGCCGGAAGCGGTGAGAATGAGTCTGGCCACCTCGGAGATCCGGCCGGCGGAGAGACACTGGAAGATGGCCGAGTGTTCGCTGTCCACCGGAAGGATCTTCACCCCGCGGGACCGGGCCTCGTTCATGACCAGCCGTCCGGCCATGACCAGGGTCTCCTTGTTGGCCAGGGCCAGGGTCTTTCCGGCCCTTACGGCCTCGTAGGTGGGGAGCAACCCCACCGCCCCGACCATGGCCGAGACCACGAGATCGGCCTCGGGATGGGTGGCCACGGCCACGGCCCCCTCCTTTCCGGTGAGGAGCTCTGTTCCCGGGGGAAGTTCCGCGCGGATGCGTTCGGCAAGGGCCTCGTTCTTGCAGGAGACGAGCCGGGGCCGGAAACGCTTGGCCTGTTCGAGGAGGAGGGAGACGTTTTCTCCGGCCGCCAGGGCCACGACCTCGAAGCGCTCGGGAAAGCGAGAGATGACGTCCAGGGTGTTGCGCCCAATGGAGCCCGTGGAACCGAGAATGGCTATTTTTCGTGGCCCGTTCATCGGGCTTAAATTAACCCTTTTCCCGCCAAAAAGCACTAAAATTTGAAGAAATAAAGGCCCCAGTAGAACAGAGGGGCGGCAAAGATCAGGGCGTCCACCCGGTCGAGGAGGCCACCGTGACCGGGGAGGAGCTCCCCTGAATCCTTCACTCCGCAGGCCCGCTTGATCATGGATTCGAGGAGGTCTCCGATCTGGCCCACCACGGAGACGGCGCCCAGAAAGGGAAGGATCTTCGGGAGCGGGGCCAGATCCAACCAAAAGACGAGCAGGGCCCCGAGCATCATCCCGCAGAGGGTGCCGCCAACGGTGCCTTCCCAGGTCTTCTTCGGGCTCACCCGCGGGGCGAAAGGCCGCCGTCCCAGGGCCCGGCCGGTGTAGTAGGCCCCGGTGTCCGTGCCGAAGACCACGGCCAGGAGCACGAGGAGCCAGAGCCGCCCCTGCTCCAGGGTGAAGACCAGGAAGAGATGGCCGAAGCAGAGGCCGAGATAGACCATCCCGGCCAGGGAGAAGCCGAAGAGCACGATGAACTCGTAGCCGGCAAAGCGTGCGAGGAAGTAGAGGGTGAGCAGAAAGAGCGAGAGCCAGAGGGCAAGGAGGAAGAAAGAGGGGTTCAGATAGAGGGCGAGCAGGACGGCGAACAGGCCGAAGACCCCGGCCATGAAGAGGTCCGGGGGAAGGCGCGTCATGCGGGCGTATTCGTACCAGCCGATCTCGGTGGCCGAGAGCACCAGCAACCACACGAGTATCTTCGGCCCATAGAGCACGAGCCCGATGAGCAGGGGAAGGAGGACGAGTGCGGTAAGAACGCGGGCCCGATGCATCTCAGTTCAACTGCTCGCTGATCTTGCCGAAACGGCGTTCCCGACGCTGATACTCCTCGAGGGCCTTGAGAAACTCATCTTCCCGAAAGTCGGGCCAGAGGGTCGGCGTGATGTAGAGCTCGGTGTAGGCGCACTGATAGAGGAGGAAGTTCGAGAGCCTCATCTCGCCGCTCGTCCGGATGAGGAGGTCCGGATCGGGCAGATCGTTGGTGTAGAGATAGTGTCGGAAGAGGTCCTCGGTGATCTCTTCGGGCTTCAAATCCCCCCGCAGACAGGCCTCGGCCAGGAGTCTCGCCGCGCGCGCGATCTCCGCCCGGCCGCTGTAGCTCAAGGCGAGATTAAGGATCATGCCCGTGTTTGCGGCCGTCTTCTTGATGGATTCCTTGAGGAGGGCCTGGATGTTGCGCGGGAGGAGTTCCAGCTCGCCGATGGCCCGGATCTGGATGTTCTTTTGGTGGAGCTCCTCCACCTCGCGGCGCAGATACTCCTCAAGGAGGCCCATGAGAAAGGAGACCTCCTCCCGCGGACGCTGCCAGTTCTCCTTGGAAAAGGCGTAGAGCGTAAGGACCTTTATCCCGAGCTTTCGGGCGCACTCCACCACCGCCCGCACGGACTTCATGCCCTCGCGGTGGCCCATGATGCGTGGAAGCCCCCGGGCCTTGGCCCAGCGGCCGTTTCCGTCCATGATGATGGCTACGTGCTGCGGGATCTTGACGATCTTTGGTTCTGCCATCCCTTCAGATGGTCATGATGTCCTTTTCTTTTTCTTCGAGGATTTGGTCGATCTTTCCGATGTATTCGTCGGTGATCTTCTGGAGCTGGTCCTGGGCGCGATAGAAATCGTCCTCGGAGATCTCGCCTTCCTTCTTGAGCTCCTTGAGGTCGTCGAGCACGTCCCGACGGATGTTGCGCACCGCCACCCGCGCCTCTTCGGCCATCTTGCGGACCATCTTTACCAGCTCCTTGCGCCGCTCTTCGGTAAGGGGAGGCACGGCAATGCGAATCACCTTCCCGTCGTTGGTCGGCGAAAGTCCGAGATCGGAACGCTGGATGGCCTTCTCGATGGCCCCGAGAGCCGAAGGGTCCCACGGCTGGATGACGATCAGCCGCGCGTCGGCCACGGTGATGGTGGCCATCTGGTTGAGCGGCATGACGGTGCCGTAGTAGTCCACCTTGATGCTGTCCACCAGGGCCACCGAAGCCCGACCGGTGCGTATCTTGGCGATTTCGGCCTGAAAGTTCTTGACGGATTTGGCCATCCGCCGTTTGGCGTCCTCTAATAGGTCCTTAATCATCGCCCCTCACCTCCTACGAGCGTGCCGACCTTCTGCCCGGAAACGGCCCGGAGGATGTTGCCGGGTTTCTGCATGTTGAAGACCAGGATGGGAAGATTGTGGTCCTTGGCCAGGGAGATGGCCGTCAGATCCATGACCCGCAGTCCCTTCTCCAGGACTTCGTCATAAGTAAGATAATCGAATTTTCGAGCAGAAGGATCTTTCATGGGATCAGCCGAATAGACCCCGTCCACCTTGGTTGCCTTGAAGAGGATTTCGGCCCCGATCTCAAGCGCCCGCAAAGTGGCCGCGGTGTCCGTGGTGAAGAACGGGTTTCCGGTGCCGGCGGCGAAGATGACGATCTTCTTCTCCGCCAGATACTCGAGCACCCGATCCCGCACGTAGGGTTCGATCACCCCCTGCACCGGAAGGGCCGAAACGCTCCTTACCGGAAGGCCCGCCATTTTCAGGCTGTCTTCCAGCGCCAGGGCGTTGAGCACCGTGGCGAGCATCCCCATGTAGTCCGCCCGGGCCCGATCAAAACCTTGCGCCACCCCCTGGACCCCGCGAAAGATGTTGCCCCCACCGATGACCACACCGGTTTCCACCCCCAGGTCGTAGAGGGTGCGAAATTCCTCGACCAGATCTTGCAGGACTTCGGGATCTATCCCGTAGGAGGCCCTCCCCATGAGGGCCTCCCCGGAAAGTTTGAGAAGGATGCGACGGTAACGCGGAACGTCCTCCGCCATTTAGCTCTCCTCACCCACGACGTATCTGGTGAAGCGCCGGATCTGGATGCGCTCCCCGGTCTTGGTCATGAGCTCGTTGAGGAGGTCCTGGATGGTGAGATCGGGGTTCTTCACGAAGGGCTGTTCGAGAAGGACGTTTTCCTTGAAGAACTTTTCGAGCTTGCCCTGGACGATCTTTTCGATGACGTTTTCGGGCTTTCCGCTCTCCTTGGCCTGGGCCACGTAGATCTCCTTCTCGCGGTTCAGGATCTCTTCGGGCATCTCCTCGCGCGCCACGCAGATGGGGTTGGCCGCCGCGATGTGCATGGCCAGTTCGTAGGCGAACTGCTGGAACTCGTCCGTGCGGGCCACGAAGTCCGTCTCGCAGTTGACCTCGACCATGGCCCCGAGCTTCTTGTTGGCGTGGATGTAGGCGGCCACGACCCCCTCCTTGGTGGCCTTGCCCGCGCGCTTGGCCGCCACCGCCAGACCCTTCTGGCGCAGGATGTCCACCGCCTTTTCCATATCGCCACCGGCCTCTTCCAAGGCCTTCTTACAATCCATCATGCCCGCTGCGGTCTTTTCACGCAGCTTCTTGATCATCTCCATGGTGATCTCCGCCATCGTTCAACTCCTCCTTATTGCTCGAATGGTTTGGCCCTCGACTGAAAGCGGGCTTTGAAATTTAAGCGGATTCTTTGCTCTCTTCGGCCTTCTCGGACTCCTCGGCCTCGCTCTCTCCGGCTTCGGCCTCCGCCACGGCCTCCTCGACGATCTTTTCCGCAATGTCCTCAGAGGAAGCCTCGGCGGCCTCGAGCATCTCTTCCTCGATGGCCTTGTCCGTCTCGGCCTGGAGACGCTCCTCGTAGAGGGAAAGCCCCTCGAGACAGGCGTCGGCGATCTTGCTGGTGAGGAGCTTGATGGCCCGGATGGCGTCGTCGTTTCCCGGAATGATGTAGTCGATGAGATCCGGGTCGCAGTTGGTGTCCACGATGGCCACGATGGGAATGCCGAGCTTTCGGGCCTCGAGCACGGCGATGTGCTCTTTCTTCGGATCGACGATGTAGATGGCCTGCGGAAGCTCCTCCATGTCCTTGATACCGCCAAGGTTCCGCTCAAGCTTCTGCTTCAGGCGCTCAAGCTTCAACCTCTCCTTCTTGGGGAAACGCTCGATGGTCCCGTCTTCGAACCAGCTCTCAAGCTTGCGGAGCTTGTCCACACTGCGCCGGATGGTCTTGAAGTTGGTGAGCGTCCCACCGAGCCAACGATGGTTCACGTAGTACATGCCGCAACGCTCGGCCTCTTCCTTGATCGTGTCCTGGGCCTGACGCTTCGTCCCCACGAAGAGGACCTTGCCACCGTTGGCCACGGTATCGACGATAAAATCGTAAGCTACGTCGAAAAGTTTGACCGTCTGTTGAAGATCAATGATGTGGATGCCGTTTCTTTCGCCGAAAATAAAGGGCTTCATCTTGGGGTTCCAGCGACGGGTCTGATGCCCGAAATGGACCCCGGCTTCCAAGAGCTGTTTCATGGTGAGTCGAGACATGAGAAGACCTCCTTTGGGTTTTTTCCTCCGCCCCGGGAGCGGCTATCCGCAAACAAACGGACACCCCACCGCCCCCTAGACCGGGCGTGAGTTTTGCCCCGCTATTTAACACCCAAAGTCCTTCAAGGCAACCGAGAGAAAGAAGGAGGGCAAGTTTCTTTTTTCACAACCTCCGTCTGGTAAGATATCCCCATGGCGAAAACACCCCTTCTCTACACGTCGGCCTTCAAGCGGCACGGCTTCTCCGACGGCCATCCCGAAAGCCCCCTGCGCGTGGAGGCCATCGTGCGCTTCCTGGCCTCCGGGCCGCTTGCCGCACACCTCGAGACCGTGGAGCCGCGTCCGGCCTCCTTCGACGAGCTCCTCCTCGTACACGCCGAAGAATACCTCCTCCGCCTGGAGGAGGCCTGTCTCCAGGGGCTTTCCTTCATTGACGACCCGGACAACGAAATCTCCTTCGACTCTTTCGAGACCGCGCGCCTGGCCGCCGGGGCCGCGCTCAAGGCCGTGGACCTCGTCGAGAAAGGAGCGCCCGTAGCCCTCTGCCCGGTGCGCCCGCCCGGACACCACGCCACCCGTCATCGGGCCCTGGGCTTCTGCCTCCTGAACAACGCGGCTCTGGCGGCCCGCTACTGGCAGGAGAACTTCGGCCGCCGGGTGCTCGTCCTCGACTGGGACGCCCACCACGGAAACGGAATCCAGGAGGCCTTCTACGAGGACCCGCAGGTCCTCTACGTGAGTCTTCACGAAGACCCGGCGCAGAGCTTTCCGGGCACGGGTTTTGCCGAAGAAAGGGGCCGGGGAGCCGGTGAGGGCTACACCCTAAACGTCCCCCTCCCCCTGGAGAGCGGCGACCGGGAAGTCCTCCGCCTCTTCGAAGAGATCGTCGAACCGGCGGTCGAGAAGTTTTCCCCCGAAGGGATCGTGCTCGCCTGCGGGTTCGACGGCCATCGCGAAGACGACTTCTCCTTCCTGAACCTCTCCACCC
>JAADCO010000137.1 GCA_013154385.1 Thermodesulfobacteriota bacterium | reverse complement strand
TTCTCACGGGTGTGTCCGAGCTCGTATTCCCGATGGGCGGTAAAGGCTTTCAGCGGGATACCCGGGGCCACCAGGTTTTCGTGGCACTCCCGACAGCCGGACTCGTAAGCCTGATGTTTATAAGGTATCTTCCTTTTCCAGTGTTCGAGCCAGTGTTCGGGCTTCCCCTTGCCGCGCAGATGACCGATGAAGTCGTTTAAGCCGAACTTGAACTTGCTCACGAGATAGGAGATGAGGTTGTCGTGGGGCAGATGACAATCAGCGCATTGAGCTTTGACCACACCCTTTTCCCCGGGACCGTGAACGCCCTCTTCCCAGGTTTTGTAAAAGATCTTCATCTCGTGGCAGGAGCTACAGAACTCGGCTCGACCCGTGGAAATCACCTTGGAAGCGGTGATCAGGCAAAAGATGACGGTCACCACTACTCCTATGACGATACCCAGGATGATGCCGGCTTTGCTCATAAAGGCCTATCCCCTTTTGACTTTTGGTTTTTTGGGCCTCATTGTCTATTTTTAGAACCGATCCATTATCCTTAATAAAGGATTTCGGCGTAAATGTGAGGTTAAAGTTGTAACGAAAGTGTTAATGATGTTTTCCTCCTTGGAACGAAAGATCATCCTCTTTTTGATCCTTATTCTGGGCAGTTTTTGGCTCTTTTTCGTCTGGTGGGCCTCTCGAGAACAGGAGAAGTTCTACGTGGACCAGATGCGCCGAGAGGCTCAGGGCATCTACCAGTACATCGTCCTGGTGCGCGAATGGATCTCGAGCCACGGAGGTATCTACCTCCGCGATGGGGATAAGTTCGTCCTGCTCACGCCCTCTCATTTCACGAAGGATCTCGCCAATTTTGCCGCCCCCCTCAAATTACCTTTTACCTTCAAAGTGGCGGTGATGAATACCAAAAACCCCAATCACGTGCCCGATCCCTTCGAGGAGGAGGCCATCATCCGCTTTCAAGAAGGGAAACGAAAAGAGTTCTGGCGCTACTCGCCGCGCGAAGGGTTGTTCCGTTACGCTGCTCCCCTGCGGTTTCAAGAGGCCTGTTTCTCCTGCCACAAAGAGATCAAGGATTACCAGCCCCCGGCCTGTATCAGCGTGACCCTTTCGGCCAAACCCTTTCTCACCGAGCTCAAGAAGAGCTCGCGCCTCCTCATCCTGGGTTCGGTCTCCGCCACGCTCCTCATCTTTATCGTCCTCTTCTTCCTCTTACGTCACTTCGTGCTGAAGCCCCTCAACACCTTCATCCGGGCCTCCCAGGAAATTGAGAAGGGCAACCTGAACGTCCGCGTGCAGATAGACACCGAAGACGAATGGCAGATGTTGAGCCGCTGCTTCAACGAGATGCTCGACTCCCTGGTCAAACATCAGGAGCGCCTCGAGGAGCGCGTCCAGGAAGCCACCCGGGAGCTCCATCTGGCCTACGAGGAGCTGAAGAAGACGGAAAGGTTCCGCTCGGAGTTCTTCTCAAACATCACCCACGACTTGAAGACCCCGGTGACCGCCATCAAGGGGGCCATAGACCTCCTCGATCGCAAGGGCGAGCTCGACCCGCGCTATCTCGAGATCGTGCGCAAAAACATCGAGAAGCTCTCGAAGATGATCCGGGACCTCCTCGACTGCGCCAAGCTGGAGTCCGGCCAGATGGAACTCCTGCGCGAGAAGAACGACCTCCTTGAGGCCATAAACGACGCCATCTTCATGGTCATGCCCATGGCCCAGGAAAAGGGCGTGGAATTGGTCTTCAATCCCCCGCGGGAAAGGATCGTCTTCCCCTTTGACTACGAGAAGATCGAGCAGGTCATGACCAATCTCCTCACCAACGCCATCAAGTTCTCCCCGCGCGGAGGAAAGGTCTTGATCTCCGTTGAGGATCGGGGGGATGAAGTCCTGGTGAAGGTGGAGGATTTCGGTCCCGGCATCCCCGAGGAGGATTGGCCGCGGGTCTTTGAGAAGTTTTACCAGGGGGCCAACGAGGGAAGGGAGGGCATCGGTCTGGGGCTGGCCATCTGCAAGGGCATCGTCGAAGCCCACGGAGGGAGGATCTGGATCGAGAAACCTCCGCATCCGGGCATTGTCTTCTGCTTCAGTCTACCCAAAGAGGGGGAGGGGACAGGTGGAAAAGGCCAAAATTCTCATCATTGAGGATGACCGCGACATTCTCCTTATTCTCAAGGACCAGCTTGAACTGGACGGTTTCGAGGTCTACGGGGCGGAAACGGCACAAGAGGGGCTCAAGCTCCTGCGGGAGAAGAGGCCGGATCTGGTCGTTCTCGACCTCAACCTTCCGGACATGGACGGGCTCAAGGTCTGTCAGAAGATCCGCGAGATGAACGATCTGCCCATCCTCATGCTCACCGCAAGGGACAGCATCTCCGACAAGCTGCGCGGTTTCGAATACGGAGCGGACGACTACATCACCAAACCGTTCGAATACCTGGAGGTGGTGGCCCGCATCAGGGCCTGCCTCCGGCGCACGAAGCCCGCGAGCGTGCGCAAGGAAGTGTTGGACTTCGGCCCCTTGAAGATAGACGAGCGGCGCCGGGAGGTCTACGTGGACGGCCGTCCGGTACGGCTCACGAGAAAGGAGTTCGATCTCCTGAAGATCCTCGCCTCCCATCCGGGAGAGGTCCTTTCCCGGGAGTTTCTGCGGCGCGAGCTCTGGCCGCGGAAGGAGATCTATCCGTGGAGTCGGGCCCTCGACGTGCACATCCAGCGCCTGCGCCAGAAGATCGAACCCGATCCCGAAAAACCGCGCTTCATCATCACTCATCCCGGGGTTGGCTATCGCTTTGAACCCGGGGACCAATAGCCCGCCAGCGGAAGGCGAGGGCGTTCAGGCGGCAGGCATCCACGCATTCTCCGCAGTTCCAGCAGTAGAGCGAGGCCCCTTCCCCCTGCGAGGGGGAAAGCCCCAAGGGGCAGGCGCGGTCGCACAGGCCGCATTTGAGGCATTCTTCTTCCCTCTTGACCACGAGGAGGCGGCGCTTGCTCCCTAGAAAGGCCAGTAGCGCTCCGAGCGGGCAGAGATAGCGGCAGAAGAAGCGCCTGGTGAAGAGGTTGAGCGTGAGCACGAGGACGACGATCACGCCCTCAAGGGCCAGGGTGTGGAAGAAGACGGCCATCATGATCTCGCGCCCCACAAGGCCCGGGGGCGAGAGGAAGACGAAGAGCGGGGCTCCGATGATCATGGAGAGCAAGAGTTCTCCGATGAGGGCGAACCAGAAGACCATCCGCGGCAGGCGCCAGAGGTCGCGCCTCTTTATCCTCAAGAGCCTGAGGAGGCGGTCTTCGAGCTCGCTCAGGAAGTGAATGGGACAGATCCAGCCGCAGAACACCCTCCCCAGGAAGAGGGCCAGGAGCACGGGGATGAGCATCCCGATGAGAAGCGGGAGATAGACGGTCTTTGAGACCAGGATGCTTTCGAGCCCCTCAAGAGGCGAGACGAACCAGAGCTTGCCGATGCCGAGGGACTGATACCAGCCCTGCACGAAGGAGAACTGCCAATAGTAGTTGAGGAAGGGGTTGATCAGTATCACCAGAAAGGCGGCGGTCTGGACGGCTAGCCGCCAGCGGCTATAGCGCCTCTTCTTCCCGGACATCCCTGCTCTTCCTTTCAAAGGCGTAGACGGGTTCTATGTTGATGGCCTTGGGGGTCAGCGGACAGCCGTGGACGCAGAGCCCGCAACCGGTGCAGAACCTCTCGTCTATCACCGGGCGGAGCTGGTCCAGATGGATGGCCTTTTCCTTGAACGGACACACGTTGTAGCAGGTGCGGCAGAGGGCCAGCCCGCGCCAGGTGACGCATTGGCGCCGATTGATGACCGCCAGCCCCATGCGCACCTCTTCCTGGCTCACGCGGCGCAGGGTCCCGGTGGGGCAGACGTCCACGCACTTCATGCACAGATAGCACGGCACTTCCTCCACGTTGATCAGCGGCGTCCCGGCGTAGACGCCGTAGCGGATGTCGAGCACGCGGATGGAGCGATAGGAGCAGATCTCCGCGCAGCGGCCGCAACGGATGCACTTGGCGGGGAAGATCTCTTCGGGGACGGCTCCCGGAGGCCGCAGATGGTTGATCCCTACGGGGCTTTTGAGAAGGCCGGCGTGGGCCAGACGCGGCAGGAGGAGGCTTCCCAAGAGACCCTTAAGAAGACTCCTCCGGTCGGAGACGATGGAAACGGATCTCGGGCTTGATTTCTCCGGCTTCAATTTTTTTCACCTCGTCTTCGGCGTGCAGATAGGCCAGGTTGAAGTTGATCACCCCGCGCAGGCGCGAAAGCTCCTCCACCAGGGCCTCCATTTCCTCCGAAGTTTCGGTTTCGAGGACCACGATGAGGTGTCCCTTTTCGTCGTGGCCAAAGACCTCGACCTGCGGATGGCGAGAAAGCTCGCGCAGGAGCTCCTCTTTTTCTTCTGGCTGAACGTGAACCACGAATCCGCCGATGGGCATGGGGTCCTCCAGGGGCCGCCCGTGAGGGCGGCCCGGCTCTTAGAGTCGCACGAGATAGGGCTTGAGCGGTTTGGGACCGGAGAGTCGCTTGATCCGGCAAGCGCAGATCTTGAACTCCGGCTCCTTGGAGCCCGGATCGAAGGCGTCTTTGGTCACGCGGTTGATCATGCGGTCTTCGGCCATGTCGTACCAGTAGACGAAGACCATGCCCTCCATGGGGCCTTCGTAGACCTTGGCGGGCAGGATGTTCTTGCCCCTTCTGGTCTCCACGAGCACCATGTCCCCGGGCTTGATGCCCAGGCGCTGGGCGTCCTTCGGGTTGATCTCGATGTAGGCGTACGGGTTGGCGCGCATGAGCTCCTTGATGCGCCCGGTCATGCTCGAGGTGTGCCAGTGATCAATGACGCGGCCGGTGGAGAGATAGAAGGGGTACTCGGCGTCGGGTTCCTCGGCCGGTCCCTTGTAGGGGCGCAACCAGACCCAGAGCTTGTGGTCTTTGTGGGCCGGACCGTAGAACTGATACGGTTTTTCGTCTATGGCGTGCTCGTCGGCCAGGGGATCGAGCCCGCGGACGAACTTCTTGTAGGTGCCGCCCTTGAGCGCCCACTCCTTGGTGGGAGCCGGCCACTGCACGCCGTCCGGGAGCTGCTGGAGCACTTCATAGGTGGCGCCGCGCAGATCGTTGTCCCGCCCGGCGGTGAGCTTCTGCGTGTACTCCGTCCAGATGGCCTTGGGCAGCTCGTAGCCCGGTTCGAGACCGAGGAAGGGCTCCACGCACTTCTTGATCACCGGGTCGTTGAGCTCTTCGGCGAGCTTTAAGGCCCATTCCCTGGCGATCCAGACCTCGGGCTTGGCCTCTCCCGGGGGATCGATGGCCTTCAGCGTGAGCTGAGACCGCCTTTCCGTGCAACCGAAGACCCCGGTCTTCTCGAAATGGAAGGCCGTGGGCAGGATGAGGTTGGCCAGCTCGGTGGTCTTCGTGGGGAAGATGTCCGTGACGATGATGAAGACGTCTTCCCGGGCCATGCCCTTCCGGTACTTGTCGCAGTTGGGCAGACTCTGGGCCGGACTGGTGCAGTTGATCCAGATGGCCTTGATCTTGCCCTCGTTCACCGCGGAGAACATGGCGATGGTGTGGTACCCGGGCTTGGCCGGGATGCGGCCTCGCGGCACGCCCCAGAGGTCCTCCACTTCGTGACGAAGCTTGTCCACCTTGACGGGCCGATGGCCGGGGAGGATATGGCAGAGACCGCCGCCTTCGCGCACTCCGCCACAGGCGTTGGGCTGACCCGTGAGGGAGAAGCTGTCGGCGCCGGGGCGGCAGAGCTGACCGGTAAGGAGATGGAGGTTGTGGATGAGGTTGTTGGCCCAGACCCCGCGGATTCGCTGGTTGATGCCCATGGTCCAGAGGCTCATGGTGGCCGGGGAGGTGGCAAAGATGCGGGCGACCTTGCGGATGAGGTCCGGCGTGATGTTGCCGCCGCAAATATCAGCCGCCTTTTCCGGGGTATAGGCCGAGATGAACTTCTTGTAGTCCTCGAAGCTGACCTCTTTTTTCTCCTTGCCCACCCGGAAGGTGCAGTAGTTGTTCAGGAAGTCCTCGTTGTAGAGCTTCTCCTCGACGATGACGTAGGCCATGGCGTTCAGCAGCGCGAGATCCGTGCCCGGCTTGAACTGGAGATGGATGTCGGCGATTCGGGAAGTGGGGGAGCGACGCGGATCGGCGTTGATGACCGTCACCTCGCGGGGATTGTCGAGCTTGCGCCTCATGACCCGCCGAAAGAGCACCGGATGCGCTTCAGCCATGTTGCTGCCGATGATGAAGAAGCAGAAGGCCTGTTCGATGTCGGCGTAGGAGCCGATGGGCTCGTCGGCCCCGAAGGAGGTGATGTATCCTCCCACGGCGCTCGCCATGCAGAGCCGCGGGTTGCCTTCCACGTTGTTGGTCCGGAGCCCGGCCCTCATGATCTTCTGGAAGAGATAGGTCTCCTCGGTGAGGGCCTGTCCCGAGCCGTAATAGGCCACGGAATCCGGGCCGTGATTCTTGATGGACTCGGCAAACTTCTTGGCGGCGATGGAGAGGGCCTCCTCCCAGGAGATCTCGCGGAACTTCTCCTTTTTGCTCTCCCGATAGAGCGGTTTGGTGAGGCGATCCGGATGGCGCATGAGCTGGTAGAAGAGCATGCCCTTCATGCAGAGGTAACCCATGTTGGTGCGCGACTGAGGGACACCTCTTATGGCCACCGGGCGTCCGTCCTTGATGCCGAGCTCTACCCGGCAACCGACACCGCAGAAGCGGCAGGTCCCCCTGACCCAGCGGTCAGCGTCCGCCTGGGCCCGGTCGACCTTGAGAGGAAGGTTCATCCCCACCAACGAAGCGGCGGTGAGGGCTGCTGTCCTTTTCAAAAATTCTCTTCTGGAAAGTGCCATTTTGCCACCTCCTTACCGATGCACAGTGAATTTATGGGCTGGATGGCAGTCCCAGCAGGCCTTGTTTTTGGGAGCGTGGGTCACCTCCCGGGCGTGACAAGCGGCGCAACGCCCGATGGGAGGTTCCACGGCAAAGTTTTCGTAGGTGCCGTGGCACTGAAAACACTTCACGTTGTCCAGGCCGTGGAGCGAGTTGTACCATTCCTCGTAGATCTCCGGGGTGACTTCGCGATGGCAGGTGGCGCAGGGGATCAGCTTCTCCCGCGCGGAGAGTTCGGGATGTTGGGCCGAGGGAGCGGCTGCGGCCTGGGTCTTGCTTGCCTTACCGGTTTGACAGGCAACCAAGAACAACCCGAGGAAAAGGACCATCAAGGCAAGGATATTTCTCACGATACACCTCCTTCCAAGGATTGAAGGAGGGGCCCGTTTGGGCCCCTGGACCTTTCTCTAAAAGGTGATCACCGCCTCCATGTAGAAGAAGTCCATGTCTTCGTCGGAGGTGAAGTTGTTTTCGATCACGTCTCCACCCCAAACGTGGCTGTAGTAGAGATTGAGACCGAGCTTGAAGCCCTGGTACTGATAGAGGTCCTTGATGAAGAGCGAGATGTCCCACATGGTGCCGAGATCGTCGTCTCCGCCGCTGGGCTTGGCCGCGTAGCCGAACTGGTCGGGCCGGGTGATACCGGAACCGAGATACCAGTAATCGTCTTCTTCGGTCAGGTAGAGGCGGGTGAGGTCGCTGCGCACGGTGACTTTGGGATGCGGCTTGAAGATCACCTGTCCGAAGTAATAGGTGGTGTTCATCAGGTTGTAGAAGGGCGTGAAGGCGTAGATCCGCAGGGTGGGGATCATCATGAAGAAGGTCTCGTGATCGTTGTCGTTGGGATCGTCGTCTCCGGAGCCGTACCAGATTCCCGCGCGCACCCAGGGCTGCCAGGTGACCTCTTTGAACTTGTAGCCCGCTTCGATGGCCAGGCCGTAAGCGTCGTGGTCTTCACCGGCGTAGGTGCCCGTCTGATAGGCGCCCCAGAAGAGGAAGTCAAAGGAGCCCGGACCGAGTTCCCGGGTGTAGAGGAGATGGCCGCCGAAGGTGTGGATCTCGGGGTCCTGGGCAAGGCCGCGGTCGTCGTTGTAGTAGTAATAGAAGAGCTGGGCGTCGAAACCGGGGACATACCCTTCCTTGAGGGTAGCGGCCACGGCCACGATGTCCACGTCGTGCACGGAGTAACCGTTGAGGGTGGGGTCGTCACGGCGCAGATAGAAACCGCCCGGCGTGGGATGCACGGCGGTCACGGTGAGGTTCCACTGCGGCTGATCGTAGACCATCTGCAGACCATCGAAGGAGCGACCCACACGGGACCATTCGAACCCACCGATGAGGCGCTGAGAGATACGGGCCTTGGTGAGCCACTTGAGGGTGGGGTCCTTGGGAAGGTACTCAAGCCCGGAGTTGTAGACGAAACGGCCGCCGCGGAGAGAAAGCCCTTCGACTGCCGGGCACTTGAAGCGCAACCAGGCCTGCGAAATGGCGGCGTAGCCCACGTTTTCCGGATCACTCCAGAGGCCGGGGCCTTTGTTGTTTCCGTAGTAGAGGGCGCCGGTGCCGAAACCCGCGTCATCCGGGAGGTTGAAGAACTGCGTCCAGTGGAACTGCACGTAGCCGTCCACGTAGCGGGAGTTGAGGCCGAGACCCAGACGCATCTTGCTGGAAAAAAAGGTGTAGCTGTCGTCTATGCCGGGCTTGTCGAAGGTCCACCAGCTCTCGGAGCGGATCTCCTCGCGGAAGTCTATCTTGGCGCTTATCTCACCCAGCGAATAGGCGGCGGCGCT